>JBEBHT010000334.1:0-4616 GCA_040081135.1 Lacibacter sp.
CCAAAGCTTATCTGTTAATACCTGTAATGACATGTGTAAAATAACGGGAATGTAAGGGAAGAAAAAAATCAGGCAACTACTTCAACTGTTGCACCGATGCCCCTGTCTGTAATGGCATCGCATAAAGGTTTCAAATCATCATAAGAACCATTCTTAACGGCATACTTGCCTTTGGTATGAATAAACCAGGCACATTGTTCAGCTTGTTCAGGTGAATGTCCGCATACATCAACCAGTGTTTCTATCACCCATTCAAAGGTATTTACCTCATCATTCCACATGATTAAGTGACAGGGATTTTCAACATCTGTCAATACATCTGTTTCAATCAGCTCTTTGGTATGTGTGGAGAATTTGATCATGTCCGTTGCAAATTTAAAAAACGTAAGCCAGAAAAAATAATTCATTCATAACCTGTAAGCAACAATTGAGGCCCGAATTTTGTCTAACAATCAACTTAGCAACAATTTTCATGAAATTTCGACTGCTTAACAGAAAGAAAGACACCGATAAGAACCCTCCCGACGGGAAGGCGATTGTACTTTCCATCAATTCCACCAACCGTGGACTTGATTTTCTTGTTGAGCTTTTTCAGAAAATAAGACCGGCTAATGTAAATAAAACAGAAGAAGCTGAACTCAAGTTCAAAGCATTTTTATTTCAGCTGCAGGATGATAAGTCGCTGCTGTTTTCACTCCGCCGGTCATTGCTTTCTCAATTTGTCAACAGTGATATTACAACCGCATTAACTGAAAGCGGACTTATCAGTTCAAGAGGATTTATACAGGAACTGATTTCAAAAGTGAAACATAAGTTTCTCCCGGCATTACTGAAGCCAACTGATTTTCTTTTTGTGATTGAACAAATCTTTTACAAGAAGGATGATTATGTGTGGATGGAAAATATTGATGAAGATTTATGGATCAGGTTTTTTGAAATGATTGGTATTGAAGTAAATCTTTCTGAACCGCAACTGATCAATCAGCTGTCGAATTCCATGCAGGTATTGTCGTACAGGTTATCGATGATGGGTTTGGAAAAAGAAGTAACTAGGCAGTATGAAAAAGTGAACGATGCTACGTTCCCTTTTTTGGAGCAGAACCGTTTGGTGAACCTGCTCATTGAGAAAAAGCAGAAAACCTATCACGAACAAAAGAAGATACTGGAAGGTATTGCTGAAGCATTGCACAATTGTTTACAGAGTATTAAATGGATCAAAGATCAACGTAAAGAGGTGGGCACAAGCCTTGCAGAAACATTTTTGCTCACACGTATGGAGCAGCATGTGGAACGCATTTTCATGATCCTTGATGCACTGGACAATGACAATCAATTCAACACAAAACGGTTTATTCATTACTTCATTACTGTTATAAGAAATCAGAACAGGAAAAACAGTTTGGGTGAATTCCTTTCGCAGAATTTTGGATTACTGGCTTACCAGATATCAGAGCATGGAGGGAAACGTGGCGATACCTTTATTACAAAAACAAAAAAAGAGTTTTATTTACTTTTTTTAAGTGCATTGGGTGGAGGCTTTATCATTTCATTCATAGCCATTACAAAAAACCTGCTGGCAAAACTGGTTATTGCACCTTTCTGGCACGGAGTATTATACAGTACCAATTACAGTATTGGTTTCCTGTTAATTCAGTCAACTGGCTCAACACTTGCCACAAAGCAACCGGCATTTACTGCTTCAGCAGTAGCCAGCTCATTAGACAGTACTAAACTGCAGGGCAGGCCCGATTTGAATAACCTGGCAACGACCATTGCGCAGGTTTCCCGGAGTCAGATAGCTTCGTTTGCCGGTAATCTGCTTGTAGTTTTTCCATTGACTTATTTACTGGCGATGTTGTTTTTTGAGATAACCGGAACAAAGATCGCAACTGGGGCAGAAGCTCTTGGATTATTAAATGCCCAGCATCCGTTTAAAAGTCTTGCTTTATTATATGCCTGTTTTACCGGTTTCTTTTTGTTCTTGAGTGGATTGATTGCAGGTTGGGTTGAGAATTATGTGGTGTATGCACAGTTGCCACAGCGTATCAGGTTACATCCTTTCCTGCATCATAATCTGGGGAAAAGGCAGATGCGCTGGTTAATTGATATGGTAGAAAACAGGCTCGGTTCAGTTGCCGGAAGTATATCACTTGGTTTTTTTCTGGGGATGGCATCCTTTTTTGGAAAGACATTTGGAATACCGTTCGATATCCGTCATATCACTATCTCCGCAGGTAATACAGCCATTGGCTTTTTTGGAATGGAAGGCCCGGTTGATTACCGTTATCTCTCCATCATTCTGCTTGGTGTTGCATTAATCGGCTTTCTCAACTTCTTTGTAAGCTTTGGCTTTGCATTTTATGTGGCTGTAAAATCAAGAGGAATCAGGCTGAAAGAGTATCCTGAGTTTTTAGGGATATTATGGAGATATATGAAAAAGAGGCCTGCAGATTTTGTGAGGCCACCCAAAAATGCAGGAGTATAATCCATGTGATTATAAAAATGTACAGGTTGATTTCTCCTCAAAAAAATATCTGGGAAAGTCTGAAAAAAAGTTTTTGCGAAAACGATCATACCCTTATCTTTGCCCTCCCAAAAAGGGAGCATAGCTCAGTTGGTTCAGAGCATCTGCCTTACAAGCAGAGGGTCCGCGGTTCGAGCCCGTGTGCTCCCACAGAAAAGACCCCGATTTTATCGGGGTCTTTCTTTTTATATCAGCTTTCTGTAATTTATCTGAACGAAGTGCCAATATAAAAAGGTCTGGTTTTTTTGCACTTTCTCTATTCCAGCACCATGCATTGATATCCATGATTGTTCATGACTTCAATTACTTTTTCAGGAACGATATGACTTGCTTCCACTCTCAGTATTTTATCACAATCGTGCATATCAAAATTAATCCTGCTTTCATTGAAGTGCGTAACAAGCAGGGCCAGCATCCGCTCAGCCTGCGTACGATCAACCACATTTGTTTTGAATACCTCAATCATACTGTTGATTTTTTTACTCATGAGATAAAAACTTTATGACTTTGGAAGTTTTGTTTCATCCATGTATAAAATTTCCCATTGATGACCATCGGGATCTGCAAAACCATGCTGGTACATCCAGCCATGATCCTGCGGATCAGCATAGATGGAACCTCCTGCCTCAACAGCCTTTCTTACCATTTCTTCCACTTTTTCCCTGCTTTCGGCATCAATGGCAATCAGTACTTCTGTTGTTTTTGTTGCATCAGCAATTTTTTTCTTTGTGAATGTCTGAAACATGGGCTCAGTAAGCAGCATTGCATAAATGCTGTTATCATTGAGGATGAGACAGGCGGCTTTATCATCCGTGAATTGCTGATTAAACGAAAAACCAAAATGTGAGAAAAAGCTGATTGTTTTCTGCAGATCTTTTACCGGCAGGTTAACGAATATTTTGGTTGGCATGATGTATACTTTAATGATGATTGGTTTACTCTTCCTGAAAAACATTCTGCAACTATTGCTCTGCCATTTGTTTTACATTTTCCAGTGCTTTTGGCCAGATCTTGATAAACATATCTTTAAATTCTTCCGTGATATCCATGTCAATATGTAACTCTGTTTTATTGCCGGCTTCTTTCAATGTATAGTTTTCCTCTGCACCCGACCATGCTTTTACTCTTTCACTGGTCATGTCTTCAACTCCATTTAGTACTTCGCCCAAATGTTTGAACGACATAAATTCATTGGGCTTATTAACTGCCACCATGCTCACCATACCCTGTCCTTTCGGATCAAGAAATAAAACCTTTGTTCCTTCTTTCCAGTTATCGGTTACTGCATGTGAGCCTTCTGTAAAAGCAGTTGTCCATTTTCTGTAGTTGTTTTCATCCCAAAGAACATTCCACACTTTTTCTTTTGGGGCATTAATGCTGGTTGAGAAACGAAGCTTTTCCATTTGTGTAAGGTTTATAAGTGAATAAGAACCCAGGGTTTTTAATCCTGACCTGCTTTCTTTTTGTTTAAATAATACTCCCGTTGTTTTTTATCTAATTTTTCAATCGAGTAACGGAGTAAAGTGCGAGGCATTGTGGCTGCATATTGTTCTAAAAATTCCAGTAGCTTCTTCCGGTCTTTATCACCTGCAAATCGCAGCATCCATCCTGCTCCCTTATGCACTAAATCTTCTTTATCTTTCAACAGCAACTCAGCAATCTTGAATGTATCATCCGTTTCGCCCTGCCTGATGAAATAACAGGTGCTTAGTATTGCAGTTCTCCGTTCCCACATATTTTTCGAACGGGCCAGTTTGTAAAGAACATTGCGTGGCTTATCAAACAAATAACTGCCTGTCATATGCAAACATCCCAAATCAACCAGATCCCAGTTATTGATCCTGTCGTGACGCTTCATGTACAGCGTATAAAATTCCTTTCTTCTGCTCTCCGTTATTTTTTTACTGCGTGATGCTTTGTCCATAATACTCACTGCACCTGCTCTAACTTCATGAATGGGGCTTTCCAGTAATTTTTCAATTTCCCTGATGGACATTTCACCAAACTCTTTTGCTAATGCAAAAAGGCTGCCCATTTTCACGCCAATAAACTGATCGCCTTCACTATACTCACCTTCACCCGATTTAAAATA
>JBEBHT010000335.1:0-4616 GCA_040081135.1 Lacibacter sp.
GTTGTAAATAACAAAATGGTTTTGGTAGAGCAGCATTGTTACATTTGGAGTGAGAAAAAACAAGACTTGGTAGAACGAAAAATGAAAGACTGCCAATAAAACTGCAGGCAACATTAGGTTTGGCATTATTGGGGCTTGACGTTATAAATTTGGCTTATGAATAAAACATCAGCAATATTGCAATTATTGGGCTTCGGTTATGGGCAGACGGAATGCTAATTCCCCAACAAACGCCAAGCCTTTTTCGTTGAAACAACCCAATACATATTGCTTAAGTTGGTACAAACTTCAACCACCCTCTCTTTTTTTCACCTCCGGAATTTTGCCATTGTTGGTGTAAACAACATAAATCAGAAATTTCTTTTATGCAGTAATTGCCATCTCAAAGGTTTTGGCTTTTGTCTTCAGGAATCAACTATATATAACTTTATCAGTCCCGAATAAAAAGAACCCGGCAATTCAATATGACTTATTTTATCAATTTACCCGATTCCGCTATACGGTCTTAAATATTGTGATTAGCTTTACAGGTTGCCTATTCATAAAATGTGAAAGAAACAAATTGACCAACGGAACCGAAAGGCCAATACAACTATCCCACCCCGAAAAAACTGCATCCTACCTTATCAGAACATTTTTTTACAGGATGTACTTTTATTTGAACTTTCATGAAAATAATTATTTTTTTATTGCTGTCTTTTTTGGGTGCAGTTCAGCCATCCACTCTTACATACGAATGGAGAAAAATTTCAGGACCATCTCAATACAGGATTGTATCACCTAACAAAGCTGTAACTGATATCACAGACCTTGTAGCCGGTGTGTACCGGTTTGAATTAAAAGTAACGAACCGATACGGTATTTCTTCGAGGGATACGATGGTTCTTACGGTGAATCCATCATCAAACAATTATCTGTCATCACAAAAGGCTGTAGGTAAAATCAGGAAATCTTCTAATTGAAAAATTTCCTGCAAATGCATAAAAAAATCCCTCAACAATGTTGAGGGATTTCTATTTTAACTGATTGGAATTTCGACTTCGCTCACATTTCGACTTCGCTCAATACTCAATCCATCATCCTTCGACTCCCGCTCAGGATTTCAGGATTATCCCAGCTTCGCTTTCAGATTTTCATCAATAGCATCTAAAAACTCTTCTGTGTATAAATAATGTTCACCGTGATTTACTTTGTTACCATGTACACAGATCGCCAGATCTTTTGTCATTTTACCTGTTTCTACTGTTTCAATACAAACAGCTTCCAGCTTATTGGCAAAATCGATCAGTGCCTGATTGCCATCTAACTTACCACGAAAAGCCAAACCTCTTGTCCATGCAAAAATAGAAGCGATTGGATTGGTAGATGTTGGTCTTCCTTTCTGGTGTTCACGGTAATGACGTGTTACCGTTCCGTGTGCTGCTTCTGCTTCCATGGTTTTACCATCAGGAGTAATCAATACAGAAGTCATTAAACCGAGTGAACCAAAACCCTGCGCAACCGTATCGCTCTGCACATCGCCATCATAATTTTTACAGGCCCATACAAAATTGCCGTTCCATTTCAATGCACTGGCAACCATGTCATCAATCAGGCGGTGTTCGTACACAATGCCTGCAGCATCATACTGTGCTTTAAATTCATTCTGGTATACTTCTTCAAAAATATCTTTGAAGCGGCCATCATATTTTTTGAGGATGGTATTTTTTGTAGAAAGATATAAAGGCCATTTTTTGCTCAGCGCCATATTGAAACAGCTTCTTGCAAAACCATAAATACTTTCATCGGTATTGTACATGGTCATGGCAACACCATCACCTTTATAATTATATACTTCAAATACCTGTGGTTCACCACCGCCTTCAGGAGTAAAAGTCATGGTTAATTTTCCCTTGCCTTTAATTACAGTATCTGTTGCACGGTATTGATCACCAAATGCATGACGGCCAACAATAATCGGCGCCGTCCAGTTGGTAACCAAACGTGGAATATTAGAGATAACAATTGGCTCACGGAAAACAGTACCATCTAAAATATTACGAATGGTTCCGTTCGGACTCTTCCACATTTGTTTGAGTTTGAACTCAACTACACGCTGTTCATCGGGAGTAATGGTAGCACATTTAATACCAACACCATATTCTTTGATTGCATTGGCTGCATCAATAGTTACCTGATCGTTGGTTTCATCCCTGTATTCAACACCAAGATCATAATACTTAATATCCAGGTCTAGGTAAGGAAGAATTAATTTCTCTTTAATGAATTTCCAGATGATTCTTGTCATCTCATCGCCATCCAGTTCAACAACAGGATTCGCTACTTTAATTTTTGCGGCCATTGGTTTGGTCTTTAAGAGTTAAATAATACAGTTGTACCCGTTTTCAGGGACAGCAAATATAGTTCTGTATCATGAATTGCTGCTATTCTGCCAGTAAAGATTGGATAGTGCGGTAAAACTCTGACTTAAACTGCTGATAAAACTCTCCCGTACCGGGGCCATAAAAACCATTATCCACTTTATAAACATTTCCCCGCCGGTTAAGAAAGATGGTTGTGGGAAAGGAACGGATGGGTGTTAATTGCGGCAATGTTTTTTCCGTTCGCTGTTCATCACTTACAGTTGTTGGCGTTATCAGCACCGGGTATTTAATGCCGAAACGGTTAATGAATTTCAGAACACTTGCTTTGGACCGGTTGAAATCGGTACTGTATTCATATGCAAGCGCTATTACCTCCACCCCTTTGCTCTGGTACTGTTTATAAAATGCTGTGAGAAATTTGCTTTCATCCATACAGTTGGGGCACCAGCTTCCCATGATTTGTATTACCACCACTTTGCTTTTATAACGGGCATCATTGATAGAAACTGTTTTACCATTTACATCTTTAAACGAAAAATTCAGTTTGCTTTCGCCCGGTTTTAATTGAGTTCGCTGTATGGTGTCGGGCAATGCTGCCAGTTCATTTTTCTCAGCTCTCCATGTTTCTTTGTTGGAAGCACTGCTGTAAAATGATCCGTTAATGATTTCATTTTGTTTGATCTCTGCCGTAAATAAATACGCATGACTTCCATCAAAACAGCTCAGGTATAAACTGTCGCCGCTTACAACACCTTCCAAGAAACGGTAATCACCGCTTGGAGTTAAAAATGTTCCGGTAAGAGATGAACCTTTTTGCTGAAACTCAGCAATGGCAGGTCTGTCTGTTCCATTTGGTCTTGTAAAATCAACCTTCCATCTGCCTGAAATATTTTCTTTTGCTGTTGAAGTAACCTTGAATCTTTCTTTTACTCCATATATAAACTCAACAGGCAGTTCAAGATATTTTGTACTGGTTCCTTTGATCCATTTGCCTGCCAGTGATTGATCGGGTTGAATTTTTAGTTTGAATGATGATTCAAAAAAAGGCATCTCAATAAAAACCGAATCGCCTTTCTGTTTAATATCATCAACCAATAAGCGTTCAGCTCCATTGCGGATATAGATTATTGTTTTTTTATTTTTCTCTGTTACTTCAATATTGAAAATAAGCTTAGCATCATCGGGTCTTGTAACGGATGCCCTGTACCAACCTGTAAGAAGTTTGCTTTGTGCAGTTAGGCTATTGCTGAAAAAGAATAAGAACAAAAAAATTCCTGATAATAATTTCATCATAATAAGGTCTGCAAATTAAGAAGGTAAAACTGATTCGTCTGTAAGATGACAACCGGTTGACTGAAATGTTTTGTTATAAATTTTCGAACATGTCTTTTGTCATGGCAGCCAGATCATAGTCATGTTTCCATCCCCAGTCCTTTCTTGCAACACTGTCATCAATGCTTTGCGGCCAGCTGTTGGCAATATTCTGACGGTAATCGGATTTATAGCTGATGCCGAATCCCGGTTTGTGTTTCGCAATTTCAGCGGCAATTTCTTTGGGTGAAAAACTCATAGAAGAAATATTGTATGAATGCCTGATTGAAATTTTGTCTGCAGGCGCTTCCATCAATTCAATGGTGGCACGGATAGCATCGGGCATATACATCATGGGCAGGTACGTATCTTCCTGCAAAAAACATTCGTATTTATTTTCTTCAATGGCTTCATGAAAAATTTCTACAGCATAATCTGTTGTACCACCGCCGGGCGCAGATTTGTAAGAGATCAATCCGGGATAACGCAAACTTCTTACATCAACCCCAAAACGCTGAAAGAAATAATTGCACCAGAACTCGCCTGCATATTTGCTGATGCCATAAACTGTTGTTGGTTCAATAATGGTTTGCTGTGGACAATTTTGTTTGGGAGATGTGGGCCCGAATACAGCAATAGAACTTGGCCAGTAAACTTTATGAAGTTTTTCTTCCCTTGCAATATCGAGTACGTTTAGTAATCCCGTCATGTTCAGGTTCCAGGCAAGATTTGGATTTTTTTCGCCTGTTGCAGAAAGGATAGCAGCCAGTAAATAAATCTGGGTGATATTCTGACGGATGACCTGCACATGCAGCATTTCTTTATTCATTACATCCAGGCTCACATAAGGGCCGGTGCCTTCCAGCAGGGGATTTTGCTCACGCAAATCGGAAGCAATCACATTTGCATTCCCATACATTTTACGGAGTGCCAGCGTTAATT
>JBEBHT010000035.1:0-19312 GCA_040081135.1 Lacibacter sp.
CTCTTATCTGGATCAAGAAACATACAGATCCAAACAAGAAGAAACTGAATTGCCCGAGGTTTTAATGAATTCGCCTTATTTTTTGTTCACTAATTCCTGAAGAGGTTCTGTTATTGTACAGTACAGTTTACTTTTTTTTGCTGCTGATTTTTTCATTAAACAACTTTGTTGAGGGATGACCTGTTTTGAAATGGTTTCTTACAATCTTCATTACAATGGTTGTTTTGAAAAATAGCGTTTGTTTTAAAAGAACCTTGCTTACTGAAATTAAAAAATTTCGTAAAACTCTATATCGTTGATAATTATAACGATCTCCTTACATACTGCCGTTGATCTCATTCAATTAAAAAATGGAGCAGTTCTGATCAGCTTATTACAAAATGCATAGAATAAAAAAGCGGGAACCATTTGGTTCCCGCTTTTTTATTTGTGTTAAAAGGTTAATGCGTAATAATGATTTTTTCTGTCCGGATATTTGTTTTCTTCGCATCAGTTATTTTCAGAATGTATAAACCAGCAGGCAGGTTACTTACATCCATTCTTGATGCAGATTGCTGCAATCGCTGCTGCTGCACCAGTGTTCCATTCATATTATATAACGATGCAGTTCTTGTGTTTTCCATTGAATAGTTATACACTACAATGAACTGGCTTGCAGGGTTTGGATATACGTCAACCGTTTTATTGGCTGTATTGCTTTGCGGCAAACGCTGTTCCTGTGCTGCAGTAACATATCTTCTTGCTGCAGGCCCCGCCGCATAAGTAAACTCAAGTATACTTCCCGGGTTGGCAGGTGTTGTTGTAACTCCGCCTGTTGGTCCCGATGTAGAACCGCTTGAATCACACGCCACATAAATTTTTAATCCATCAGGTGATACAATTACATCTCTGAACCGTCCTAATCCACGGAAGTAATTAATGGTATCAGAAATGATAGCCAATCCATCTGCACTTAATTGATAACGGATGACAGATCCTGCCTTCAAGGTGGCAACAAGCAATGAATTCTGCCAGCCTGGTATTGCAGTGCTTCCATAAAATTCTGTTCCTGACGGCCCCATTGAAGGCCATAACATATTATCACCACCTGTTGGCGGATTTTCAGATGGGAAGATCGAACGCATAGGTTCCTTCGCATTGAGCGTTACACAATTCGTCTGTTCATTTACAACTGCAAAACCACCAATCGTTCTGCCATTATAATTTCCATCGCAGAAACCTGCCACCTGCGGCCATCCGTAGTTGCGGCTTCTTTCAATAGCGTTGATTTCATCATCACTGAATGGCCCGTGTTCACTGCTGTATAAAATAGATGTACCGTTTACATTTCCCCAAACCAATCCCTGCGGGTTACGGTGACCGTAAGAATATACTGCAGTTGGTTGCCCTACATTGGTAAAAGGATTGTCTGCAGGAATCCATGAATCGCCTGGAACGGTATCTGTATTCAACCTTAAAATTTTTCCTTCATTTATATTCAGATTCTGCACATTATTGATGCGGGTTAGATTATCATATTGTCCGGCACCCATATCACCAACTGAGTAATACAATTTCAGATCGGGGCCAATGGCTAATCTTGCAGAGTTGTGATCATTGCTGCCAGGAATATTTTCCAGAACAGTAACCGGAGCAATCAACAGTTGATTAATGGAATCATAGGTATATCGTTCAATCCTTGTTTTTCTTACAGTAGCATTTAACGATTGATAGGTATAAGAAATATATACAAAAGGACTTCCTTCATTGAACTGTGGATGAATGGCTAATCCCATCAAACCATCCTGTCCGCCCACTAAAACCATTTTTGAACCAAGTGTAAGAACAGTCGTTTTTACTCCGGTAGCAGGATTCACAAAACTAACGGTGCCTCCAAACCGTTCGGTGTACCAGATATTGTTATCGGGTCCGTAAACAAGATCATGCGGCATACGCTGATTGCCAATTACTGTGCGTACAGAAAATGTTTCAGATGCTGCAGTTGTTGCAATGGTTGTAACATTCAATGTGCTGCTGGCAACAGATTGATTGCCTGCTGCATCTTTTGCTTTTACAGTTATTGCATAAGCAGTGTTGGGTAAACATCCTGTAACACTGTAAGAAGTGCCGGTCATATTGGCCGTGTTGATCTTTATTCCATTGCGGTAAATATCATACCCTGTTACACCCACATTATCAGTAGAAGCAGCCCATGATAATGTAAAAGAAGTGGTTGTGATATTTGTTGCGGCAGGATTAGCAGGAGCCGTTGGTGCCTGTGCATCAGCAGCTGTATTGTTCACCGATAAAACAGACCCCGGGATTACCTGGCTGGGAGCTGAAGTGCTCTGGCCCGGTTTGGCCCAGCCAACAGCGAGGTTATCATTGCCGGTGCTTTCTTTCATTAATGCTTCTACATAGTATTTGGTGCCTGCAATTAATGCAATTGATACTGATTTTTGTGTAGCATATTTTGTCCATTGCCTTGAATTGGTTGATAAAGTATTATACGCTATCCTTACTTTATTAGCAGGGTTAACCGTAGTACTTAACCAAAGTTCAGAACTGTTATCACTTGCAATCCAGAAAATGTAATTGCCCGTTGTTGGCGGACAGATCCATCCATACATTTTAATGCCAAGATTACTGCCAAGGTTGGTTTGCATTTCAAACGAGGTTCTTGTACCGCTGCTGCTTGGACTGTTAGGATACTTTGCATTGGAGGTTAAGTTACTTACTGCGCTTCCGGAAATATTATTCCATCGCTGGAAATTAATACTGCCAAGACCGGGGCAGGTTTGCGATTGACTTGATGCAATAAAATAAAAAGAAAGCATGAGCAGAGCTGCCCGTTTCAGGTAAAATTGATTCATGTGGATGTGGTTGGTTAATGGTGATTAAGATTGTTTTGGGTAAAACAATCCTTATCAATGTTAAAACTTTCTTTTTAAATAGAAAAAAAACGGGAAAGAAAATTTTTCAAAACACAGGGGAACAACTTTTCTGTTAGCTGCTTATACGTCTAACAATCTCCGGTGATAATTGACCTGCCCCAAATGATAACCTAAGTGTGCAGCAAGATGAACAAGGAAATATTCGGTTGATGTTTTTTGAGGAAGCACCAGCAATGGATATTCTTTCTCCATGTCCTCTTCGGTTAAAAGATCAAGTGCATTGTTTACAACGGTGATAGTTGCTTCCACCATGCTGACGAGTTCTGCACGGGGAAGATCTTTCAATGAAAATTCCAGATCCCTGTTGCGGATATAACCTGTGCCGCCGATTTCTGCACCAAGATATGCATTGAGATTACCAACCAAATGCAGACAAAGATTACCAGCTGTGTTGGCAATGTTTTTTTCAACAACCCATATATTTTTTTCGTTGCGGTATAATTCAAGTTCGGCTTTTAATTTATTCAGGTCTCTTGTGAAAAGAGTTTTTAATACGGTGGTGAGCATGGTTGATCTGTTTCGTTTCTTTCAATAACCTTATTTCAGTTTTATGTAAATATGCCTCGTATTATTTTTCCCCGTTAACCGTTCATCAATTTCAAAACGGTGAATGCTTTTAATAAGCGGAAGCATTTTGGTAAAGCCATAATTTCTCGGATCGAAATCAGGTTTTTTCTTGAGAATAAAATTTCCAAGATCACCTAAGAATGCCCAGCCGCTGTCATCTGCCAGGTCGGCCACACTTTCTGTTAAGAGTTTAATCAATTCCTGGTTGGTATTGGGCGATGCTTTTTGTTTTGGTTTGTTTTCTTTTTTTGCCTGGTTGCTTCCCTGCAGTTCAGGTTTCTTTTCTTCCACTTTTAAAATTTCGATATAGATAAATTTATCGCAGGCGGTAATAAATGGAGTGAGTGTTTTCTTTTCACCCATGCCGATTACTTTCATACCGGCTTCCCGTAAGCGGATAGCCAGCCGGGTAAAATCACTGTCGCTGGAAACAATACAAAACCCATCCACTTTGCCGGAGTATAAAATATCCATGGCATCAATGATCATGGCACTGTCGCTGGAGTTTTTACCGGTTGAATAACTGTACTGCTGAATGGGAGTAATGGCATTTTCCAGCAGTACATTTTTCCAGCCTGCAACAGTGGGCTTGGTCCAGTCGGCATATATGCGTTTGAAGGTGGGAGTGCCGAGTTTGGCAATTTCTTCCAGCATCTCTTTAATGTTGGCATAGGGCACATTGTCTGCATCAATTAATACAGCAAGGCGGAGATCCTGTGTAAAGTTGTCCATGGTTCCTGTTTTGAATGGAGTTTAAAATTACAGGAAATAAACAGGGAATGGGAGATGAGATTATTTTGAATTTTCAGTTACGCAATGTCCCTTGCAGGAGACATTACTGAGAAGAAAGAAGTAACTACTTTTTTTCATCGATTTTCCACCATTCAACAAGTCCAAAGTCGGTTATTAGCTGACAAACATTCCCTTCATTGTCAAAGCCGATGTATGTTGCATAGCAACCGTCACCATAGCCAGTTGAAAATGTTGCAAGATTGTGTCCATCAAAATCGTGTATATAACCCTTGTAGCCGTTCTTCTCAGCTTTTGTTATAAAAACGTTTTCCCATTCTGAGTGGTCTTTTGCATTAAAAGTTTTGTTAGCTATTGAGTCAATGAAAATTCCCGTTCCAGCGTCAACCCCATAACAATAAAAACTGGTGTCTTTTAATGAAATAGGCTTTTGTCCCTTTAGCAGTGCGAACTCCCATTTTGTAATTGTCTTGTCCAAGAAAACAATTCTACTGAACGCAACTCTTTCATCATTATGAGTTTTTGCCATTGCAAGATGAATAGGAAAAACTCCGATTGGGAATTTTTGTGTAAATGGCGAAGCGTCGTGCATAACAATTGGGTCGCAGGCAATTAATTTTCCACTCTCGATTTTTATCTTACCAATGTCAAGTCTGTAAAAATTGTAACTAATATCGCCTTCTGTGACTTTTGTATCGTTACCAAAAGCAGCTTCAAAAATATTAGGATATGCTAAAGAGTTGAATGAAGTAACAATAATCGGTTTAACAGTGTCGGCTTTACTGTGGTCGGCCGTTATTATACTATTGCCTGTTTGTTTGTAATTATTGCAAGAAACAAAAAATGTCAATGCTGATATTAGTAATATTGCTGGGGTCATCAGGTTGTCTATAACGCATCCGGCTTGCTGCTGTGCTGGTATTTTATATTCGTCAGCCGGCAACCGAAGCCGAATAAAATTGCTGATGATGAAGTTAATAATAAATGCTCAAAAGAATTACGTCCACCCGATATTAGCAGATAGTTTTTCAAATGCCGATTGCTGTTCCGTCCGCCAGCATAGCAGCAAACCGAATGTTGGCTGTAGGCATTATACAGAGATTATTTAGCCAACAGAGAAATATTTTTTACTGAATTTTCCTTTATAAAGCCATCAGACATTGTGGTTTGAGTCGCCTTATATGACACCCATCGTCCTTTTTCAATACAGAACTCGCCAACACCGGAATATGTAAATTTCATAGTCACTTTTTCTTTTGCAATAAACATACCGCCGATAGTGCCTGACGCATATTCGATAATGTCATAGGTAATTACTGCTATAGTTTCATTCCCTCTCTTTTTGATATCAGTAAGCGTGATATCATTTTTTTTAAAAGAAGTATCACAGATAAACCCGTCATTAAAATAGAGATAACTAAACTCAAGAGGCCATCGGTCACCTATCTTAAGTTTTTTGTCTGGAAGCTGGCAATATAAAGCAATCAAATTTTTTTGAGAGCTTAATGTGTAAAAGCTCTCGATTGCCCCGCTGTCGTAAATAGATCCTCGAAGAATAGTATCTCCTGGAGTCTTTCTGCGCCATGCAAAAGCAGTAGACGTGTCGACTCCCAATGGTGTTAACCCATTTCCCACAGTTATAATATTAATGCTGATTATGTTCTTCTTTTTTTGCAATAAACTAAGCAAAGATGTATCCGTTCCTTTATATGATTTTCGTGGCCCATAAAATAAGTTTTTGAATGATATTGCTTTTTTATTTAAGGAAGTGTCATTAGTTCTTTGCTGCGTAGATACTTTAGCATTGGACTTATTGTCTACACTATCACCAATCACAGTTTGATTTTCAATTATGAAGTATTTTAAGTTTTCATTAGGAGCAATCTTCCACCTTAGAAGTATACTGTCGTTAGGTTGTCCTAACAAAATAATTGGTAGAAATGTCGTTGATAGAAGTGCTAAATATCGTTTAGTGAGTGTCACCATAATGCTTACAGCCAACACGTAAATTTATGCTATTATATGCTATACGGCAAAAATGATCACCTGTGGAAATCAATGCTTTAGTATTATACATTTTCAATTGTTATAGCGTCAATCAACATTTACCATTCCTTACTTCATCACCACCCCCATCACCAACGGCAATACAAACCAGCAGAACAGTGTAATTAAAATAATGCTGATGATGTTCATTGCAAAACCTGCTTTGATCATGTCTTTTAATTTGATATGCCCGCTGCTGAATACAATGGCATTCGGCGGTGTGCCCATCGGCATCATCGCTGCTGCACTTGCTGCCAGTGTCATTGGGATGCCCAGTAACAAAGGATCGAGATGCAATGCATCAGCGAGTGCAGCCAGTACAGGTGCAAACACAATTACCTGCGCCACATTACTCATTACTTCGCTTAAGAAAATAGAAACTACCACAACCATGAACACCAGTGCCAGTCCGTTGATATGACTGAAACCTGCCAGCCAGTTTCCCACCTGACTCATTACACCAACTTTTTCCAATGAGTTGGCTAATGCAATGCCACCGCCAAATAATAATAAAATGCCCCAGGCCATTTTGGAAGTATCCTGCCATTCTAATACCATATGCGTTTTATCATCTTTCTTTTCACCGCTTGGTGTGGCAAACAAAGCCAGTGCGCCAATGATGGCAATCATATTATCATCGAGTTTGAACCAGTTGAGTTTGTTGAGTAAATCTTTCGTGATCCATAACAATGCAGTAATGATAAAAATCACCAGCACTCTTTTTTCTGCAACTGATAACTTGCCCAGTGCTTTTATTTCTGATGAGATATAATCATTGGCATCTGCACTGCTTTTGATCTTACTTGGAAATAACCATTTCGCCAAAACCCAGTACAGTGCTGCTAATAATAAAATGGCGAGTGGAGTACAAACCAGCATCCAGTCGAAAAACTGAACTGTGTATCCGTATTTCTTTTCAATGAATCCAACAAAAGCAACATTGGGTGGTGTGCCGATGATGGTTGCCATACCACCGATATTACTGGCGTACGCAATGACGAGCATCAACACCATGGAAAAATTTTTCATACTGCTGCCGGGCTGTTCATGTTCTTTCATCACAGCAATTACGCTAAGTGCAATGGGAAACATCATCATGGTTGTGGCAGTATTGCTCAGCCACATGCTGAGAAAACCTGTCGCCATGATAAAACCAAGTATGATGCGGTCGCCGCTGGTGCCGGTACGTTTTACAATGGTTAAGGCAATGCGTTTATGTAAGTTCCATTTTTCAATGGCCAGGCCAATCATAAATCCACCCATGAATAAAAAGATCACGGGATTGCTGTAAGCTTTGGAGGTTTCTTCAATGGTTCCGATTTTGAAGAGAGGATGTAATACTAAAGGAATCAATGCAACAGCAGGCATGGGTAATGCTTCACTGATCCACCAAGTGATCATGAGTACTGCAACTGCAACAGCTTTGTTCGCATTGGCATCTAAGTCAAAGGGGTTCAAGAAATATGCTAAGAGCGATAACTTAACACCTAAAAGAAAGGCAAGCCGGTATTGGTTTTTTTTGATCCACTCCATGCGATAAAAATAATGAATAGCCTTCGACTTTAGCAAGGGCAAAGAAAGTTAGATGAAGATTGTTTTTTGCCTGAGAAGAAAAATAAATAGTGAGCCGGGAAGGCGGGAAGGAGGTAAGAAGTCAAGTTGTTTTCTTTTCGTCTTACCGACTTCCCGGCGTCTGTATTCAAAGTAACAGTATCCCTTCCTTATTAAACACATGCTTACTCACATGCGGATTACCATGAATGAAAAAACGGTAAAGCCACTGTGCATGTTCAGCTGCATAAGCAACACCAATACGTTTTGAAACAGCAATGTCGAATCCTGTAGTTCCATCATCAGCAATGAATAACTCTTTGCTTTGAAGGTTCAATCCGGTATGCTGTGTATAAATGCCTAACGCTTTACTAGCGTTACCAGGGCCACGGCCAATGGATGAATCGAATTTCTGTTTGCTGAAACGTTTCAGCATGGCATCCATTCCTTCTACTGGTTCAATCCCACGGATAAGTACTGCATCTGGATTGTCTTTTGTGTTGCATACTACATTAAATAAATGATGAATACCATAACAGAGATACACATACGAAGTGCCACCTTTGCCAAACATCACTTCTGTGCGGTTGGTTCTTCTGCTGTTATATGCATGCGATGCTTTATCAATAATACCGGCATAGGCTTCTGTTTCAACAATGCGCCCGGCAGTAAAGATTCCATCAAATTTTGTGACAATGATTTTGCCTAACAGATCTTTTGCGATCTGCACCACATCAGTTCGTAAATAAAAATCATTGCTGAGCTTTTGCATTTTGTTGTATTTTGCTGCCTCTGCCTGTAATTAACGCCAATATCGGTCATTCAATTAAAACTTACAAAGCTTGCTGAAAGAACTCGTCATAGCAATACAGGCCTACTTCAAAGCTCATCAGTTTATTGTGAAGAATAAATTATGGAAATGGATTTTTATTCCCGGCTTCCTCTATATGCTCATGTTCATGGCAGGCATCTGGCTGTTCTGGAGTTCAAGTACAGATTTTCTTGACTGGCTGTTTAATGTAGTTGGGATTAAGAGCTGGCTGGAAGCTATGAACAACAGTTTCCTCAATTTCCTCTTCATTACCGGCACCATTATTTTCAGGTTGATCCTTTTGTTCTTTTATTTTTCACTGTTCAAGTTTTTATTTCTCATTGTTGGTTCGCCGCTGTTTGCATACCTGAGTGAGAAAACAGAAAATATCCTGGAAGGAAAAGATTACCCGTTCAGTATGCAACAACTGCTGAAGGATATCTGGCGTGGTATCCGTTTGGCTTTGCGGAATACATTATGGCAAACGGTTTATACCATCAGCCTCTTATTGTTTTCGCTGGTTCCTGTTGTGGGATGGATCAGTCCGCTGGTTGCATTCATGATTGAATGTTATTATTATGGTTTTTCCATGCTCGATTACAGTACTGAACGTCATAAACTTTCCCCATCGCAAAGTATTTCCTTTATCAGCAATCGCAAGGGCTTAGCCATTGGAAACGGCATGGTATTTTTTCTCATGCATGTAATTCCGGTTATTGGCTGGATTTTAGCACCTGCTTATGCAGTTGTAGCAGCTACCTTAAGTTTATATCACCAAAATGAAAACCCTTAATAAGGTATGGCATGTTTTCATTTGCTCTTGTTTATAATACGGTGAAATCAAACATGCCATACCTCAATTCTTTATAACCTAAATGATCATCTCAAATGGCAATCGTATATCTTATTCCTGCTCCGTTAGATGAAGAAAGTTTACAATCCATTCCGGCTTATGTGCTGGATGCTGTAAAACAATGCACTGTTTTTTTTGTGGAGAATGAACGGACAGCCCGGCGTTTTTTAAAGAAGTTAGACAAGGCCATTGTGATTGATGATCATGAATGGTTTACAATTCATAAAGCAGAAGCACAGGTGAAGGGACAGTTTATTCAAAAGCTGATGCAGAACAAAACCGTTGGTATAATCAGCGAAGCGGGTTGCCCCGGTATTGCTGATCCCGGACAGGTATTGATTGAAGCAGCACACAAACAGGGAGCAACAGTAAAACCATTGGTTGGACCGAGTTCTATTTTACTGGCATTGATGGGAAGTGGAATGAATGGTCAGCAGTTTGCATTTGTTGGTTACCTGCCCATTGAAGAACCGCAGCGCAGAAGGAAGTTGAATCAGCTTGAAGATCTTTCTGCCAAATTTGAAAGCACACAAATATTTATTGAAACGCCTTATCGCAATAATCAACTGCTCGAAACTATTCTGAAGACCTGCAATCCAAAGACAAGAATTTGTATTGCAGCCAATCTTACAGCACCCAATGAATTTATTGAAACAAAAACAGTGGCTGAATGGAAAATAAAAAAACCGGACCTGCATAAGCAGCCGGTTATATTCTGTTTGATGGGAGGAGTTTAAATTATTTCACTTCTCTCATATTAATGATCTTATCAACAATATATACAGAATGTCCACGCCATGGAATAGTGCCCATGTATTCTTTATAATGCAATTCAAATTCTTTACCGCTGTTAAGCATTAAAATATTGGCGATGCTGTCATTTGTTACACTGAATTCAAATTCATAACTGGCAACGCTTCCGGGCGTTTGTGAACGCAATCCTGATTGAATGAGTTTGCCTTCGTATGTTTTAAATACATATCCTTTCTTTACCATGTAATTTAATTCGCCGGCTTTTACACCTTCGCCAAATACATAATAATAACGCCAGAAAATAATGGCTGAAAGAACAAGAAGAATAATTATTAGAGAGATGCTGATAAACTTACGCATAGCTGAGTGTTTTACGGCTTAAATATAAATGATAAAGCGGAGATTAGCAGCTATGGGAAAAGAAAACCGGTCAGCATTTAATACAATACTTCTTCGGTTAAGAGGGAATGATGATTGTCTTCATCTTCCTGCTGGTTGAGGAACTGATTGGCAGGGAAGCGGAAAATGGTTTTCATTACCTCCGGTTCAATATGAAACTTCCTGTCGAGAAAATCTTTAAACGCTTTAATGAGCTGTTCTGATTCGGTGGGTGAGAAGTCTACCACCTGTTCAATGTCTTTCAGTAATTGTTGCATAATGTTGATTTAGGATATTTGGGTATCCTAATATGTAACATAAAAAGGACGATTCCTCTTATTTGCTTTTTATATTCCTCAAAATGCAACGAACTGTATAACCGGCAATACAGATTTCCCATTAAAGAAGTTTAAACTGATCTCCGTCAAAAAGCCCGAGATCACTCAGTTTCAGGTGAGGGATCACCAGCAAAGCCATAAAAGAAAGGGTCATAAAAGGCGCTGCCAGTGATGAGCCAAGTTCTTTTGCTGTTTTATCGATATTACTGTAAGCCTCAGCTACTTTGTATCCATCATCTGTACTCATTAAACCGGCAACGGGTAATGCAAGTATCAGTTCTTTGTTTTCATCAACCACACTTACTCCACCGGTTGATTGAATAACCAGGTTCACCGCTTTACAGATGCTGGCTGCATCCACACCAACGGCAATAATATTATGGCTGTCGTGTGCAACCGATGAAGCAATAGCTCCTTTTTTAAAGCCGAAGTTTTTTACAAAGCATTTGGCCACCGGTGCATTGCGGTAACGGTTCACCACAACCATGTACAGAAAATCTTTTTCTGTATTGGATGAAATGAGATGATCATGTATTTCAAAAGATGAAATCGGTTCAATAAGTTTGTTGGTGATCAGTTGTCCGTCCATTGCTTCAATCACATACACCTGTTCTATATTCTCTGCATCGGCGTGACCGAATTTGTTGAGATGGAAAAAGAAATCTTCTTCTTTTTTCTCGGAGCAGGTAAAATGGTTAATGATGTTCGATGTACGGGGTACGATGTACGATGTTCCCCGCTCCGCAACGAGTTCACCGTTAATATAGGTTTGCTGAATGTTGAACTGATTTAAATCATCTGCAACAATAAAATCAGCAGCATCTCCTACTCTTAACAAGCCCACATCTAATTTATAATGAAGCACAGGATTGATACAGGCTGCCTGTAAAATGTTGAAGATATTTTTGCCTTTGGCCACAGCTCTTGCACAAAGCTGGTTGATATGTCCATCTACCAGGCTGTCGGGATGTTTATCATCACTGCAAAGCATCATCATATCCGGATATTCATCAATCAAATCAACCAGGGCTTCAAAGTTTTTGGCCGCACTTCCTTCACGGATGAGAATTTTCATCCCGTATCGTAGTTTATCAAGTGCTTCTTCTTTTGTGAAACATTCGTGGTCGGTACTGATTACAGCCCCCCCACCCCCCAAAGGGGGGATTTCAGACACTGCTGATTCAGCTTTCCTTTTTGAAACAGCAGCAAGAATCTTATCGGCAACCTTTGCTCTTTCGTTAATGACTTCTATATTGTTGAATCGTATTACTTCAAAGCCATACTTATTTAATTCGACTGTTCTTTCTGCATCGGTTATTTTATTTTCAAGAGTTTGATGAATCAATCCATCAACTTCAACAATCAATTTTGCCGACAAACAAACAAAGTCTGCAATGTAATTTCCAATAATATGCTGCCTTCTGAATTTGTATCCATCCATTTGTTTACCACGCAACAATTCCCACACTGCAATTTCTGCATCAGTAGGATTGCTTCTGTGCTCTTTCACAAACTCTTTCAGCAACCCATAAGTTACAGGGTCTGCAGTTAAATAATCGTAAGAGTTATTCAAATTATCAGCATCTAAAGCCCCTCCTTTGGAGGGGTTGGGGGAGGCTTGTATATATCTTTTAGCATCCTCGCCTCTTAATCCAGGCGCATGTCCATCAACAGGTTTGCCCAATTCGTGAGCTGCTTTTATTTTCAGCATCACTTCTTCATCAGCATGTAACACACCCGGGAAATTCATCATTTCACTCAGGTATTTGATCTCATCTCTCTGCAGCAATGCTTTTACATCTGCTGCATTTAATGCAGCGCCTGCCGTTTCAAAACTGGTGGCAGGTACACAACTGGGAGCCCCGAAGTTGAATTTAAACGGAACAGTTTTTCCGTTTTCAATCATATAATCAACCCCTGCCATGCCGCATACATTGGCAATTTCATGCGGATCGCTCACAGTAGCTACGGTACCATGCACAACAGCCAGTTTTGCAAATTCAGAAGGTACCAGCATGGAGCTTTCAATATGTACGTGTGAATCGATAAAACCGGGAAGGATAAAACCCCCTCCCGAACTACGTTCCTTCCCTTCACTTTGCTTGGGAACCCCTGAAAGGGGAGGGTTTTGCGTGCTATCGCTGAATCGTTTTATTGTTTTTATTATTCCGTTTTCAACCTCTACTTCGCCGTAAAAGATCTCTCTGGTGAAAATATTCACCACATTACCTGCAACTTTAAATGAACCCTTTGCATCCATGATTTGTTATTTGGGATTAGTGGCTCAAGATACTGGATAGAAGGAACACTTTATTCCATCGGGCAGTCTTAAATTTGGATACTTAAAACAATAGGGAAATGAAAAAGCTTGCAATGCTGATACTGGCACTCACTGGAATAATAGCAGTGAATGCACAAACAGTTGATGAAATCATCAATAAACATATTGATGCAATGGGCGGAAAGGATAAACTGGCTTCCATTAAAAGTATTTATATGGAAGGAACCAGTGTAATGCAGAACGGAGCAGAGATTACACAGAAAATGTGGAAAGTGGATGGAAAGCTGATGCGTCGTGAAATCAGTTCTTCCATGTTCAATATGATTTCAGTTGTAACAGATAAGGAAGGCTGGAGCCAGAACCCAAGGAGTAATGGAAACTTTGAACCAATGACCGCTGAAATGGTAACAGGTATGCAGAGTGAAACAGATTGTGCCGGTCCGTTGGTAGATTACGCAGCCAAAGGGCACAAAGCTGAACTGATTGGCAAGGAAGATGTAGAAGGAACAGAATGCTGGAAAATTAAACTCACATTAAAAACAGGAAGAGACATTACCTATTTTATCAACCCCACTACATTTTATATTGACCGTATGGTAACAGTCGGCGGCGGTCCGGGTGGTGGAAGAGGTGGCGGCGGAGGCCAGGGCGGTGCTCCAAGAGAAACCAAAGTTGATTACAGTGATTATAAAAAAACTGACGACGGTTATGTTTTTGCATTTAAAACAACGGTAGTTGGAATGGGTGGCGGCCTGTTTTTTGAAAAAATTGAAGTGAACAAGCCTGTTGACCCAAAAGCTTTTAAACCGGAAGTGATACAATAAATAAAAAACTGCCGGTAAAACGTAACAAATTTCTTTTCTTTACAACTTATATAAAACAAAAAAAACATCACAATGAAATCAGTGAAATTATTCAGTCTGTTTGTAGCAACTGCATTCAGCTTTGCAACCGTAAAAGCACAAACAGCTGACGAGGTAATCAATAAGCATCTTGAAGCTGTAGGCGGAACAGAGAACTGGAAAAAGGTAACCAGTCTTGTACAAACAGGAATAATGTCTGTAAATGGTGCGAGCATAGATGTGGTAAATACAGTGGTTCATCAAAAAGGATCCAGACAGGATATTACAATTATGGGGATGGCTAATTATATTATCATCACCCCTACTGCAGGCTGGATGTATATGCCTATTCAGCAAAAAACAGAAGTGGAACCCATGACTGAAGAGCAGGTAAAGAGCAGTCAGGCTGCATTGGATATTCAGGGAAGCCTGGTTGATTATAAGGCAAAAGGCAGTACAGTTGAGTTAATTGGAAAAGAGGATGTGGATGGTACAGAGTGTTTTAAACTGAAAGTAATCAAAAAAGATGGTGGCGTTGAAACCAACTTTATTGACCCGAAGACCTACTATATTGTAAAGAGTACACAGGTAAGAAAAACAGATGGACAGGAAGTCGAAATGTCTTATACATTTACAAATTTCACAAAACTTCCTGAAGGTATTGTTGTAGCAATGGGAATGACTGTTCCTCTTGGTCCCGGCATGAATGCAGATTTTACAATTGCAAAAGTTGAAGTGAATAAAGCTGTTGATGAAGCTATTTTCAAACCAGCGAAGTAATTTTTATCTTTCTGATAATAACCCCGACCCATTGGGCCGGGGTTTTTTTCTAAAACAAATTGAATGGCATGAGAAAAATTTATTCAACCCTCTTACTTCTTCTCGGCTGCAGCACATTATTGCAGGCACAAATTACTTCTTCCACTTTTGGTATGATGGAAGCAAGACATCTTGGTCCCGGAACAATGAGCGGTCGTATTACAGAAATCGTTGGTGTAAACAGCGATGGTAAAACAATTTACATTGGCACTGCCGGTGGAGGTATCTGGAAAACCACAAATGCTGGAGCTTCCTTCAAACCAATCTTTGATAAATATATTCAGAGCATTGGTGCAATGGCAATTGATCAGAAAACCCCAAAGATCATTTATGTGGGAACAGGTGAAAGCAATATGCGTAACTCTGTTTCCATTGGTGATGGCATGTATAAAACAACCGATGGCGGCGATAACTGGACGAAGATTGGTCTCGACAGTACAGAGCATATTGCAAAAGTGATTGTTGACCCCAACAATTCATCTGTTATTTATGTGGCTGCACCCGGTCCTTTGTGGAGCGACAGTAAACACCGTGGATTATACAAATCAACTGATGCAGGTAAAACATGGGAAACCAGTTTATACATCAGTGAAAAAGCAGGCGTGGCCGATGTGGAAATTGATCCAACCAACTCTAATGTATTGTATGCAACCTCTTGGGAGTTTCGCCGTTTGCCTTATGCATTTAACAGCGGTGGAACAGGAAGTGGAATTTATAAATCAACTGATGCAGGAAAAACATGGAAGGAGTTAACGAATGGTTTGCCGAAAAAACCATTCGGCCGTGTGGCCATTGCACTGGCACCATCATCGCCGCAAAATTTATGGGCCATTGTTGAAAGTGAAAACACCGGCTTGTATATTTCTGCTGATGGAGGTGAAACATGGAAACAGCAAAGTGCAACAAGCAATATTGTTTCAAGACCATTTTATTTTTCAACGCTTGAAATAGATCCGAAAGATCCGAAGAGAGTTTACCGTCCTGCCTTTTCATTTTCATATTCAAGTGATGGTGGGTATTCTTTTGCTGATGCAAGCAATGAAGGCGGATGGGTACACAGTGATCATCATGCACTATGGATCAATCCCAACAACACCAATATTTTATATGTAGGTACTGATGGTGGAGTTTATTTCAGTCTTGATCGTGGTGCAACATGGAAGTTTTGTAACAACTTACCTGTAGGACAATTTTATCATGTAAGCACCGATAGCCAGCAACCTTACAGAATTTATGGTGGATTGCAGGATAACGGAAGCTGGGTTGCGCCAAGTGCTGTACCTGGTGGTGTGTTGAATGGCGACTGGAAAGCAATTTATGGAGGTGATGGTTTCTGGACACATCCTGATGCATTTGATCCTGATATTGCTTATGCAGAATACCAGGGAGGAAATATGTTACGCATAAATATTAAACAGGGAACAAGTGTGGGCATTCAGCCACAGGGAGCAGCGGGTGATGAAAAACTTCGATACAACTGGAACACGCCAATTGTAATTGGAGCGAAGAACAAAAAAAATATGTATGCAGGTGCTCAGTATTTATATAAAAGTACAGATCGTGGTGCCAACTGGACAAAAATTTCTCCCGACTTAACCACCAATGATAAACGCAAACAGGAACAGGAAAAAAGCGGCGGATTAAGTATGGATGTAACCAGTGCAGAAAATCATTGCACCATTTTTACGATGGCTGAATCACCATTAGATGAAAATATGATCTGGGTGGGAACAGATGATGGTAATCTGCAATACACAACTGATGGAGGAAAAACATGGACCAATGTAGCAGCCAATTATGCAGCAGCAGGTATTCCGAAACAAACATGGGTGAGCAGTATTGAACCATCGCAATATGATAAGAACTTAGTGTACGCCACGTTTGATAATCACAGCTATGGTGATCATACAACCTATATTGCTGTGAGTACCGATATGGGTAAAACATGGAAGAAGTTTGAAAGCAAAGAGTTTACCGGCTTTGCACATAAGATCAAAGAAGACATCGTAAATAAAAATTTATTATTCGCCGGAACGGAAATGGGATTGTTTGCAAGTGTGGATGGTGGTAATGAATGGTTCCGCATGAAAAATAATATTCCCTGGTATGCATTGGTAAGAGATATTAAAATTCAGGAACAGACAAATGATTTGGTACTGGCAACACATGGCCGTGGAATTATTATTGTGGAGGATATATCGATCATGCGGAGTATCACTCCGGCAGTTGCAGCGCAGGATGTTGCTTTGCTCAACAGCAAGCCCATTACATTAACAATGGGAAAATATGCTGGTGGATTTCCTAATGCAAGTGGCGACTGGAATGGCGGACTGCCTTCAACCATTACACCCATTCAGTATTATTTAAAAGAAAGAGCGAACAGCATCCAGATGGAAGTGTATGATAAAGATGGTAAGCTGATACAAAAGCTGGCACCAACCAACAGAAAGGGATACAATAAAGTTATCTGGAATCAAAGAAGTGCTGCGCCAAAAATAGCAAAGGGCGGTAATCAGAGAGAACAGGCAGGTTTTCTTGCGCCACAGGTATTTCCGGGTGATTATACTGTTAAGGTGAAAGTAAATGGCAAAGAATATACACAGGTGATAAAAATGCAGCACGATGAAACCAATAAAGATTTCACGTTACAGGATAGAGAACTGCAATACAAAACCGGACAGGAATTATTTGCTATGAATGAACGTTTGGCAAAACTGGTTGACAGCATTAACACATCACAGGCAATGCTGAAGAAAAACATCGATTCAACTAAGAATAAAAAAACAAAAACACTGCTGCAGGATTACTGGAACAAACTGGAAGAACTCCGTTTAACATTGGTACCTCCTGTAATGAAGGGAACGGGTGATCTGAAACGCTTACGTTCTGATATCAGCGAAGTGTACAGCGCAGTAGTTGGGCAGGAAGCAAGACCAAGCAACCTGCAACTGCAAAGAGCGGAAGTATTGAAAGGAGAAATTGTTAAAGCAGAACAGAAGAACGAACAACTGAAGCAGCAGTTTGAAAAGAAAGTGATGGATGCAATTCAGAAAGAAATGCCGAAGCGGCCGGAGATGAATAAGCCGGTAAAAAATTAAATACGGTCGGGACGCTCAGAGCAGCGGGCTGAACGATATTTTCAAACCTCTCTGTATAGCAACAGGGAGGTTTTTTATTGTTCATTTTGAAGGGTGGATAAATTTAATTAGTTTAATGCTTGTTTCTTTTTTTAATAAAAAACTGTAAATATTCACAGGAAAATTTCACAGTATGGTTTCAGAAATGAAAGTTATGGGTTAAACCCACAAAGAAAATACTACTAAGCGGGTATTGCCTGTATATTATTTAAGAGGAAACAAACTTTTACATTTTTTTAATAGACGGTTTCCTTTTACAACCATTCAAAATTTGGAACTGTGAGAAATGAATATCAACTTTAAGTTGCAAATAATTTATGACTGCTATCTTTTCAACTCATTAAAATGAGCAAATGTATTTGGGTTTTTTTAGTAAAAGGAATTAAGACATTCACATTCGTGTTGCTGTGTTTTTGCAGTTTTGGACAATCATTTAAGATAAAAGGTACAATATATGGCAAGGATACCGGGTTTGTTGCACTTCGTTATTTCAGAGACGGAATCAATAGACATATTGTAGATACGGCAGTTGTTTCTAATGGTAAATTTCAATTCGCTGGAAAAGTTACCGGAGCCGAATTTGCATCCTTTGTAATTGACGATAATTTATTCTATTTTTTTATCGAACCAGGTGTTATTAGCATGTCTTTACAAAGCAATAGCGTCGATGATGTAGTAATAACAGGTTCAAAAAGTCAAAATGAATATAATTTATTTCTTAAAAGCATAAGCAAAGAGAAATTAGAATTAAGACGTCTTAATAAATCATATCAACACCTTGATAGTCTTATAAAAGCTGGCGCAATATCACCAGGCATGTTCGAAAAGAAAACATCAGAAGTTGATATTCAATATACACCAGTTTTTAAAGCACAACGGAAAAAGGAATTATCCTATATAAGGAGGCATCCAGATTCTTATGTTAGTCTTTACCTTTTACTTATGTTCGTTGGCCGTTTACCTGATAACACTGTAGATTCGATTTATAATAAATTATCTTACAAAATAAGAGGCAGCAGTTTAGATTATAAATATGTTGACTATGTCACAAGGGTACGGAAGGCCTTTTCAAAAGAGTATGCCTTCGACAAATTAGAGGTGGGGCAGGATGCTCCTCGGTTTACAATCAATAAAAATCTTGAAACAAGCGAATTCTCAGGAAATAATTTTAAAGACAAGTTATTTCTGATAGAATTTTGGGGTCTCTATTGTGTGCCTTGTGTGAAAGCAAATCCAAAGTTAGAAGAAATACG
>JBEBHT010000336.1:0-4603 GCA_040081135.1 Lacibacter sp.
CAGCTGTTTAACAGAATTGTAATTGCAAACAGAACGAATGTAAATTGTTTCAAAGTAGTTGGTTGGTTTGTAAACTGAATGTATTCTTTTTTTAAAACCGTTTATTATTTTACAATGTTCATTAATGTGCCAATGCCTTCAATGGTGATACTTATTTCATCCGCAATTTGTAATGTGAAATCACTCCCCGGTACAATACCGGTTCCCGTCATTATTAAACACCCGTAAGGGAAACTGCACTCCCTGTAAATAAATGAAACCAATTCTTCAGGTTTTCGTTTCATCTGATTGATAGCGATATTGCCTTCAAATACTGCTTCACTATTTCTTTTTATAACAAGATGAATGTTTGTTTCCGGATTTAATGATTCATTGGTAATATAAACACAAGGGCCTACAGCAGCGCAACCATCATATGTTTTTGCCTGTGGCAGATATAGTGGATTCTCGCCTTCAATACTGCGGCTGCTCATATCATTGCCAACAGTATAGCCTATAATTTTTCCTGATGATGTTACAACTAAAGTAAGTTCCGGTTCAGGTACATCCCATGTGCTGTCTTTTCTTATGCGTACAAAATCGTTATGGCCCGTTACCCGGTAAAATGTGCTTTTAAAAAAACACTCCGGTCTTTCTGCTTCATATACTTTACTGTAAAAATCTGCACCGCCTGCTGCTTTACTTTCTTCCTGTCTGCCAACCATGCTACGGTAGTAGGTAACACCACAGGCCCATAATTCCTGATTGCTGCCCATTGGCGGAAGTACTTCAGTAATTAATGTTTTATTGCCGGCAGGTAATATTGCAGTAAGTGCTTTGGCTTTTTCAAGTATATTATCATCATTAATGAAAGTATCCCAGCTTTGATCTCCCACTAAGAAAAACTGATTTTCATTTTCAATAACACTTCCTGCTTTTGTTTTAAATAATTTCATGATCGTTATATTGTCCGTTTATTTATTTGTGATATCGTTCCATAGCCATTTTAATGATTCAGGTAAAATGGCTCCTCCATGTTTTCCACTATGTGCACCCGTGCCTTTTTCAAATCGGTATTCATAGTTCTTAAACTTAAAAGCAGCTTCCATTTGTAAATTAGCGAGCCACCAATTTCCATACACATTATCAAGGTCGTTTGTACCATCCTGCATAAAGATCTTAATATCCTTCTTACCTGTTTTGCGTATTAGTGAAGGATAAACGTGACCGCCTTTAATATCGGTAAAACTTCCTACATGACTCATTACTTTTTGAAAATAGTCAGGGCGTTGCCATGCTGCAGTAAATGCACAAATGCCACCGGAAGATAATCCGCCGATTGCATGCATTTTTGGATCATTTGAAATAGTATATTTTTTTTTCAGAAAGGGGAGTAGCTCTTCAGTCAAAAACCGGACATAGCGATCACTGAGTTCATCATATTCTTTACTCCTGTTAGAGCTTCTGAAAAAGTTTTCAGGATAGTTTTTTGAAGAATGACCGGGATTGATGAACACAGCAATAATAACAGGAATTTCTTTTTTAGCAATCAGGTTATCGAATACAATGGGAACTCTGAACTCTCCATCTTCCCGTGCATATGCATATCCATCCTGGAATACCATTAAGGCAGCCGGTTTACTTGAATCGTATTGTGCAGGAACATACACATAATAGTTGCGGAAGTTGTTATACAGTTTGCTTTCCCATTCGTAAGCAGTTAGCACACCTTTTGGGATACCTTCTTTTCTTTGTGAGTCGGGACCAAGCTTATATAGCGAATCCTGAGCAGGGAGTGTTGCTGTAAAAATTAAAAACCCAAGAAAGAAGAAAAACTGTTTCATTAATTTAATCTTTCATTTTAACTCTGAGCACCTGCATATCATTCGTTATATACATCGTTTTTTCATCTGCTGATAATGCTACATTAGATGCAGATTCATCAAGATTAATTTTTCCTAACAGTTTTGCATCGCTGTTAAAGATCCATATGCCACCAGGGCCGCTTGCGAAAATGATTCCTTTGCTGTTTATTTTTAAACCATCGGGCAATCCTTTTAAACCCTTTCTTTCATTTGCAGTACTGTAAAATATTTTTCCATTTACAAGTTTATCACCTGTTACATCATAGATATACCAATTTGGCTTTTGTGGATCGGAGCATGCAATGATCAATTGTTTTTCACCCGGCAGGAATGCAATTCCGTTTGGACGTGGAATACTGTCAACAAGCAAAACAACATCACCGTTTGTTTTTACTTTATATATGCCGTTCCATGTAATTTCTTTTTCAGGGTCATTGTCTCCCTGTGTTATCAAACCATAAGGAGGATCTGTGAAAAATAATTCACCTGCAATGTTATAAGCTGCATCATTCGGGCTGCTGAAACGTTTGTCTTTATACTTTCCTGCCAATGATATGTATTTGGGAGAAGGATTATCCAATGGCGCATCCATTCTTGCCATTTGCCTGTTACCGCACTGACATAAAACAAGGTTGCCTTTATTGTCTAACAACAAACCATTTGATCCCATCTCACCACCTCTTAGAATATTTCCTGTATAACCGGAAGGAGTGAGGTAAACTTCTTTTCCTTTTTCTTCAGTCCATTTATAAACAGTATCTCTTGGTACATCCGAAAAGAGCAGCATCTTTTGTTTTTCAATCCAAAGCGGACCTTCGCACCATTGAAAACCTTCAGCAATAATTTCAATCTTTGCTTCTGTATGAAGAACTGAATCCAGTGCTGCATCCAGCCGTTCAATACTGCCTGTTGTTTTGTATTCGGGCATTGTTTTCGCTTCTTTTAATTTGCCGCTGTTGGTACAGGAGGTAAATGCATAGATTGCGAAAAAGACAAGTCGCTTTTTCATATTTATACAGGAGTTTAATTTAATGCGAATCCCTTGTTACAACAGAGCCCGAACTGCCCTGTAAGAAATCAAGATCGGCTCCTTTATCTGAACCCATTACATGTTTTATATACAAACTTACATAACCTCTTTCGGTTGCAGGCTTCGGTGCAGTCCATTGCGCTTTTCTTTTTGCCAGCTCTTCATCGGAAACATGCAGGTGCAATTTTCGATGCGGTACATCGAGTTCAATCATGTCGCCATTTTGAACCAATGCAAGATTACCGCCTATAGCTGATTCAGGCGAAACATGAAGTACTGCTGTTCCATATGCTGTACCACTCATTCTTCCATCAGAGATGCGAACCATGTCTTTAATTCCTTTCTCTAATATTTTTCTTGGCAACGCCATGTTTCCTACCTCGGGCATGCCGGGGTAACCAACAGGACCTACATATTTCAATACCATTACACAGGTTTCATCTATATCAAGGTCAGGGTTGTCAATTCTTGCGTTATAATCTTCTATGCTTTCAAATACAACGGCACGACCTATATGTTTCATTAATGAAGGAGTAGCGGCTGAAGGTTTAATGACAGCGCCATTTAGTGCGAGATTACCTTTTACCACTACACAGCCAGCTTCAGGAATTAATGGCTGATCGTATGTTGCAATTACATCCTGGTTATAGCATTCAGTATTACCCTTAATATTTTCATGATGATTTTTTCCTGTAACGGTAATTACGTTTTTGTGCAGTATCTCTTTTAATTCATTTAAAATTACTGGCAGGCCGCCTGCATAATAAAAATCTTCCATTAAATATTTTCCTGAAGGCATCAGGTTTAACAATAATGGAATTTTACTGCCGAGAGTATCAAAGTCTTGCAATGTAAGATCAACGCCAATTCTTCCGGCAATTGCCATAAGGTGGATTATGAAATTAGATGATCCTCCAACAGCTGCGTTTACTTTTATTGCATTTTCAAATGCTTCCCTGGTAAGTATTTTATCAATGGTTAAATCTTCTTTTACCATTTCTACAATTCGGCGTCCGCTCAATTGCGCCATTACTTTTTTGCGACTGTCCGCTGCCGGTATTGCTGATGCACCGCTTAATGTCAATCCTAATGCTTCCACCATAACAGCCATGGTGCTGGCAGTACCCATTGTCATGCAATGACCAATACTGCGGCTCATACAGCTTTCTGCAAACTCACATTCCTCCTGGGTCATCTTGCCTGTCTTCATATCTTCATCGAACTTCCATACATGTGTACCGCTGCCAATTGTTTGCCCTTTGTAGCGTCCGTTTAACATGGGACCACCGGGAACAACAATGGTAGGTAACCCAACGCTTGCAGCACCCATTACCGTTGATGGAGTTGTTTTATCGCAACCGGTTAAAAGCACCACACCGTCAATTGGATTGCCACGGATACTTTCTTCTGCGTCCATACTTGCAAGATTCCGGAATAGCATTGCTGTAGGTTTCAACAATGTTTCTCCCAAACTCATAATAGGAAATTCTAGTGGGAAACCGCCTGCTTCCAGCACACCACGTTTTACCGATTCTGCATGATCACGGAAATGTGCATTGCATGGTGTCAGTTCGCTGAATGTATTGCAGATGCCAATAACCGGCCTGCCATCAAACATATCTAAAGGCATGCCCTGGTTTTTCATCCAGCTTCTGTAAATAATTCCATCCTTATCTTTTTTACCAAACCAGTCGTGGCTGCGGAGTTTTTTGCTCATGATTTAAATATA
>JBEBHT010000036.1:0-19229 GCA_040081135.1 Lacibacter sp.
GTACACCATTTTGTATAACTGTTGATCACCAGACCAAAGGAGATGGTATGGTAACTGTACGTAACAGAGACACGCTTATTCAGGAGCGTATTCCTGTGTCAGGTGTTAAGGAGTATGTACAAAATTCAGTTGTTTAATTGAACGAAGAAGAGTAATTTGCGCCCCGAAACCTGCCAGTTTCAACTTTTAACCAACCTGTGTAGTCTTACCTGTATTTATTGTTTTATATAAATGCTGTAATTAAATTAACTATTAGAAATGAATTTTACTCAATTGACCCTTGAAATCCATGTAATCATATTTGCTGGAATTCTGATTCTTGTTAACTTAATTGGATTTCTTGCCGGACGTAAACAGGTTAACAACAAACAAAGACGCATTCTGGAAATAGAAAATGAAATGCTTGCTGCACATAAGGAGATTCTGCAGTACGCAAAAACAAATAAACAGTTAACAGAAACGCTGGAGAAAGCTAAAATTCCTTTGCCAGTTACCAGAATTGACAGTAACGATGAAGAAGGAGATGATAAGGTCCGTAAAATTCCTTTGGGTAAAATCGGATAAAATATATTAATAAAAAAAGGAACTTCAACTGAAGTTCCTTTTTTTATGCAGTTGAAGTTTTTACTGTTTTACCAGTTTTTGGGTAAATACTTCTTTCCCTGTTTGATCTTTCAGTTCAATAAAGTAAGTGCCTGCCGCAAGCTTGCTGATATCAATTCTTGTATCCTTGTAAGGGAAACGCTGAGTGATCATTACCTGGCCCAAACTATTTAATATTCTGATATTTATTTCACGAACATGTGCTTTATTTCCGGCAGCAATAATCAAGCTGTTGCCGGCATTATTGTATACTCCTTTCACAAATACATCCTGAGTTTGCAGGCTTAGCTGAATGATATTTGAATAGCTTGTGCGGCCATTTTTATCAACCATTTTCAAGCGGTAGTAGAAATGACTTCCTGTTTTAAGCACATTATTATCTGTGAACTTGTATGTTGTTGTTTGTGATGAAGAAGCCTGTGCACTAACTGTTCCAATTGTTACAAAATGGGCTTCATTGTCAATTCTGCGTTCAACTTCAAAATAATCTCCGTTGCTTTCTCCTGAAGTTTGCCATTGAAGATCTGCATCAGGATAACGTTTGATTCCTGTAAAATTGAGCAGTGTTATAGGCAATGATTGATCTGCAGTAATACCACCACCATTAATCCAGAATTCAGAAAAGGTTCTCACTTTAAATTGTGCATAGTAACCGTTGTTAAATGGTACTACATCAACATTTGCAGGCAGTATAAACGTATACGTACCAGAGTTATCAGCCAATGTTCCGTTTTCATTAGCAAATGTTCCACTGAATTTTGTTACACCCACTAAGAATGCATCTTTTACTTTAGTACAGGTGCCGCAACCTGTTGCCTGAATGTAAGCAGTTGCTTCCTGTTCTGTAAAATAGAAACGAACAAGCACACTGTCTGTTGGAGCAATCGACGGTCTTATCACTATATTTCTGTCGAGATAATATTGATTTGTATTGAAGCGGATTGCTCCTGTATTAATATAAACACTCACATCGGTACTGCCGAGATTTTGCCCAAGCGGATTAATGGATGCTACAAGATTTCCTCCACTCATAAAATCAATCCAGCTGCTTCCACTTACTGCTGCATTAATATTTGATACATTGGTGCCGGTATAAATGGTTCCTTTTTCGAAAATATGAATATCGTCAATACCAACACCTTCTGATTGTGTTAACTCATCGCTTGACAATAAAAACCGGAAACGGATATTGGCTGCATTTGGCACTTCTGTGCTGGATACATGCCAGCGCTGAATATTATTATTCCATGATTGGTTAGCTGCAGAGTCGAACCAGTTGGTGCCGTTTACTGCTGTTAACCGTTGCCATGTATTTCCATTATCGATGCTGTAATCAAGTGTATGAAAATCGCAATTGCAATTAGCTTCCTGTTGGGAGATATGACTGAAACTGAATACAGGTTGTGTTAAACTGCTCAGGTTAAAGCAGGGGGAATAGAGATATGAATTTTCATTTTGTTTGTAAGTGCTGTACAAACTTGTAAACCATCCATTATCTGCACTCGCTGATCTGTTCATTAATGTTTTAAACGGTTGCCCCCAGCTCCAGCTGCTGTAACTCACAGTATCGGTAAACCAGGTTCCGTTATCGGTATCAAAACGTTCAAGATAAGGGAAGGTGGAAATAGCCGGACTGCTGTAAACAAACTGGTTGTTGACACTGTCATTAACCGGGTAACTATCTCCTGCCAGCTCAACCCATGCATCTATTTCATATGATCTGAATGTAGAAAGGTTTGCAAGAGTTGTAAATGTATAATCAGTTTCACTGTTTGCATTTAATACCGGAACAGTTCCTGCAACTGGAATTCCATTAAACAACCTGTAATAAACAGGCACATTATTAAAAGTAGTGGCAGTCGTATTTTTTAACCTGATTGTAATGGCGGCATTCCCCGGGGAGCAATTAAATGTATCGGGTGCAACAAGTCTTGTAACCATTACATCATTAGTAGTTGCAACGATCCGGATATCATCAAACGAAAACCCATCATCCATGTCAGGGTTCTCCTGGAAATATTCTCCATTATTTGCTGAAGCAAGCCCCTGTTCATCAAAACGGATCTGGAAACTGGAAGTGATTGGTTGCCCCAGATCATTGATAATGATGGAAGGCTGTTTTACTTCTCCCATTGCACCCTGGTTTGCACTTAAATCATAAACCTGTATCCATGGAGATGCATCACTTCCTCTCATCCAAACACCTGTGCCGGGTTGTTTTAACTGCCCGTGATTTTTGAATTTGAAATCAAAACGTAATCCTGGAGTAGCTGCATAACTGCTGAGGTTAATAGTTGCAGTTAATGTATTGTCGGATAAAGTTCCATTATAATTTACTGCATCAAGTGTAGCTGATCGGGTTCCTGTTATTGAAACTCCACTGTTAATAAATGTGCGGAAACGTCCATTACTATTTGCTGTTGTAAAATCAAAACGGTCGGCGTTGGTTAGTGCAAACAGGTTGCTACGGTATTCTGCTGTTCCTGTTGTTTCAAACGTTTCAGCGAAAGGAAGTACAACAGGAGGATTTGCTACATGCCTGATTGTATAAGTCATTTCATCGTTAGCGGTTTGTGCATCACCTGTCTGTTTTACAAACACACGGACAGTATACGTACCTGTTGCAGATAAATTTGCTGTTGTAGTAAATGTATAGTTAACGGTTCCGCCTGCAGCGATTGATGCAGATGATGATTCGGTAATAACAGAACCACCGTTTATTTGATAGGAGATGTCGTAGCTGCCGGGAGTATCAACGTCATCTAAATTTTTAATCCGAACGGTTATTTGTTGTGCAGCTGAAAGTTGTGTGCTGGTATTTGTTCTGCCATTTAAAGGTGCAATTAACGTATCAAGTTTCAGATCATTATTAAACTCTGCTGCTGAACAGGGCGTTCCTAAAGAAGGAGTAATATTTTTTGCAGTGGCACGCATACCCAGCGAATCTGTCATTCTTGCTCTTACTGTAAACCAATAGGTTTGAGTTTTATCCAGACCACTTATACGGTAATTCAAAGTGGCTGTTGTTCCAATTGAACTGAGGGCTCCATTTACCAGTTGCAGTATTTCATAATCAGTAGCACTGGTTATGGAGGCCCAGTTAAGATCAACATAACCTTCACAGGGAACAGTTGCTGTTAATGTTGGCTGAGTAAGAATAGTAAAGTTGCCCGGAGCTGTTACAGCAGCACCGCCTCCATTTCTTGTAACCCTTATCTTTCCTTTATTAGCAGGTGTATTTGGAACAGTCCATCTGTAACGATGCTGACTGGCAGCAACATTATTATCAATGAGCGACCAGGTTGCACCATCATCAAGAGAAATCTCAAGCGTAAATGTATTGCTGCTGTTGTCTGTAGCATTCCATTTAATAATTTCCTCCTGTCCCGGTGAAAAACGTTCGCCGCCATATGGATGTTCCAGTTTAATTTCATCCATCAAAAATTCATAGGTCACAAAATATTCTACGGGTCCGTCAGGCACATCAAAGCCATCCAGTTGAATATTAATGGTTGTACCGGGATTACTTATCGTTACCTGCTCAATATTATTAATGTGGTCTACGCCTCTCGTTGCTGCAACATTTACTGAGCCTGGTGCCGGATTTAATATCCATGGCAGGTATGTGGTTACACCGTCAATAACTGAAAGATCAAGATCATTTACCAACGCAGGGAAAGAGTATGCTGCGGCTTCTTTATCGTGCCAGTACAGCATTATTTTCACCTGTCTTGTTCCTGCAGGTACCGCAATGTTTTGAGAATTGTTTCCGCCGGTTGAAAGGGTGCCGGTGAAATAATGATTTTGTTCAATCATTTCAACAGCCCTTCTGGGGTTGATCAGGCCAAAGCCATATCCATAATCAGGGCCTGCATTTCCTCTGTCGTCAGCACTGTTACAAATCACTGCTTTTAATAGTGCACTTTTAGGATTTGCATTACCATGGAGTTGTCTATACCGTTCTGTTAATAACGACCAAACGCCTGTAACAAACGGAGTTGAGTGACTGGTACCAAATCCTCCATTATAAATATTTAATAAACCTGTTGAAATAACAGCAGAGCCACTGGCGGCAATTTCCGGTTTTATTCTGCCATCTTCAACCGGCCCTTTACTCGAACTAAGGTTTAAGTTGTCATTTGTAATATGATAATCCGCTACATCTAAAACATTTTTCCCGACTTGATAGCCGCTTTTTATAGTAGCAAATGATAACGGAAATGGACTACAGGTTCTTGTTCCATCGTTACCCGCTGCAAAAATGTGTTGCAGGTAAGGATTGTCAAATATTTGCTGATCAATATATGAACTCAATTCATTATAACTGCTATTTCCTATGCACCCTGCCAAACCATTGTAATATGAATTATTGGTAACAAGCATGTTATAGTCACTGAAATAGGTAGCTGATTTTGTAAGGATATAATCATAATAATCTGAAATCATTAAACTTCCTGGTGCGGCTCCTTTATACCTTTCTTCAATGATTCCGTTACCCGCAGCTGTCCCGCCAACTAATCTACCATGGCCGTTTGTATAGTATGAAGGGTTTCGGTTAATGGTATTGTTAGCGTTGTCTATATGTAGAGAAACATCAGCGTTATCACCAATACCTATCGTTACACCACTACCCGTTAAATGTCTTCCAGCAACTTCAAGGCTTGTGAGATTGGTTAAACCAAACATTCCTCTTTCCTTTTGATTCAACGGTTCTATATTTAAAAAAGAAAGATTGAGGTAAGCAACAAATGGGAGTTCACTGATTACAGAAATTCTGCCTGCAGCAACAGAAACCTGCGCTAATCCCTGGTTCAGATAATCTGCTTTTTTAAGTGTTACACCCAAAAATGCAAGCTGCGATTGTACATCATTCCATTTTACCCCGGCATGCAACTTAAGATTAATCAATACCGGAAGCTCAGATGTTTTAGTTGAAAGCAGTGTTTTTAATTCTTTGCCAATTTTTGCTGAACCAGGCATATGAATTACAGCTTTAACTCCTGCTTCATAGAATTTCGATAACATCGGTACCTGTTTCATTCTTATCTGGTACGTATTGTCTGGGAGGTAATAAAGTATTTCAATCCCGAGGGATTTAATCATTTTTTGCTGAGCTGCTGTAATTCGTTGTTCAAATACCAGCATTGTATAAATACTGTTACCATATTTGCCTTTTTGCAGTTCTGCATTTACTTCATCTGCCGTCATGTTCTGTTTCACCACAAGGTTTTCTCCTTTTAAGCGGATTGTTCCTGCAGTTTTTTGGGCGGTAGCATTCAGTGAAAAGAAGAAAAGTGAAAGGGCAATACAGACATTTTTCATAATAAAGGATTGAGTCGGAAAAGCAATTGGCTTGCGTAGTATGTAAGATGAATGTTGGTTGCGTTGCTGGCAATGTTTCATTATGCTTGGATTTACAGGAAATTGGATGTTCTCAAAAATAAACATATTTCTCAGAAAAGGAAAGCCTGTGTAAGATTTGAAGCCGAAATAGATGCAAAGATTGAAATCTGCTTTCTGTGCTTATCTTTGCAGACAGTGAATTTTGAATTGTTGCAGAAAAAATTTAGTGATGATCCCCGTCTTTTTCAACTGGTGGACAGGCTTTCTTTTGCCCAAAAACAACGAATATATCTTAAAAACCTGCAGGGAAGCTCTTCACAATTTGCAGCAGCAGCTGCCTTTAATCATCCATCGCTTGAGCAGTTCAATCATCTTTTCATCGTTAATGATGCAGAAGAAGCAGCCTATTTTCATAATTCATTAGAGAGCATCACCAACGAACTCAACTTATTTTACTTCCCCTCATCGTTTAAACATCCAAAGAATTTCCGTCTGCTCAATTCATCGCATGTAATGTTGCGAACAGAAGCTTTGACCAAATTCTCTATGCCAACAGGTCAACGGGTTGGAGCGATTGTTACCTATCCTGATGCGTTGTTTGAGAAAGTAGTTTTGCCCAACAAACTTCAGGGTAATATGCTGCTCATCAAAACAAACGATACATTGGATGTGGACAGCCTGATGGGTTTCCTGGTTGATCTTGGTTTTGACCGCACAGATTTTGTTTATCAGCCCGGACAGTTTGCTGTACGTGGAGGTATCCTTGATATTTATTCGTTCGGCAATGAAAAACCATACCGAATTGAATTGTTTGGCAACGATGTTGACAGCATCCGCATTTTTGATCCTGAAACACAATTAAGTGAACGGAGATTGGTGCAGGTAAGTATTATTCCAAATGTGGAAACACAATTTGAAAGCGGTGAGAAAGTTTCTTTGTTTGATTTTCTGCCGGAGAATACAATTATATGGGTGAAGGATTTTGATATTGTGAAGGAACGGCTGCTTACGATGGAGGAGGATTTGCATCAGTTCTTGTTATTATCACCAACAGCAAAGCAAAACAGCAATGATGATGAAGACAGGCTGGAGAAAACTGATTTGAGTGAAAATGATTTTATCAATGCAGTCATTGTTGAAGAACAGATACAAAGAAATCATATTGTAGAATTTGGATACAAATCTCATTTGGCTGAAACAGTGGAACAGGCAAACCGGCTGGAGATTTTATTTAACACAAAACATCAACCGGCATTTAACAGGCAGTTTGAATTGTTAATTAAAGATCTGAAAACATGGGCATCTAAAGGGTTTGAAACTTTCATTTTTGCAGAGAATCCAAAACAGCTTGAAAGGCTGCACAGCATTTTTGCTGATTTGAAAGCAGAGATTCTGTTCACACCTATTCCTGTTTCCATTCATGAAGGATTTATTGATGAAGACCTAAAAATTCTTTGCTATACCGATCATGAAATTTTTCAGCGTTATCATAAGTACAAAGTAAAACAGGCTTACAATAAAAGCAAGGCACTTACTATCCGTGCATTGAAAGAACTGCAACCGGGTGATTATGTAACACATATTGATCATGGAGTAGGAACATATAGTGGTCTGCAGAAAATTGAAGTGAATGGAAGATTGCAGGAAGCTGTACGGTTGATTTATAAAGACAGTGATATTTTATATGTCAATATCAACTCACTGCATAAGATATCAAAGTATACGGGTAAAGAAGGAAATGTTCCTAAGATCAATAAGCTGGGAAGCGATGTTTGGCAACGGTTGAAAGAAAAAACAAAGATCAAGGTAAAAGAAATTGCATTTGATCTCATTCAATTGTATGCACAAAGAAAATCACAGCAGGGTTTTGCTCATACTCCCGACAGTTATTTGCAAACAGAACTGGAAGCTTCGTTTATGTATGAAGACACTCCTGATCAGGGTAAGGCAACAGCTGATGTGAAGAAGGATATGGAATCGCCATCACCAATGGACAGGCTGGTTTGTGGTGATGTAGGATTTGGCAAGACTGAAATAGCTGTTCGTGCTGCTTTTAAAACAGTATGTGATGGAAAGCAGGCAGCCATCATGGTTCCAACAACCATTCTTGCTTATCAGCATTATAAAACATTCCAGGAACGGTTGAAAGATTTTCCTGTTACAGTTGATTATGTGAATCGGTTTAAATCAGCCAAAGAGAAAAAGGAAACTTACAAACGACTCGAAGAAGGGAAGGTTGATATCATCATCGGAACACATGCGTTGCTGGGAAAAGATGTAAAATATAAAGAGCTTGGTTTATTGGTTGTAGATGAAGAACAAAAGTTTGGTGTAGGGCATAAAGAAAAGATCAAGACATTAAAAACCAATGTTGATTCATTAACGCTAACGGCCACACCTATTCCCCGTACACTGCAGTTCAGTTTAATGGGAGCAAGGGATCTAAGCATCATCAATACACCACCTCCTAACCGTCAGCCGATACAAACAGAGGTACAGGTGTTCCAGGAAGATTTTATCCGTGATGCAATTTATTATGAAACAGAACGTGGTGGACAGGTGTTCTTTATTCATAACCGTATTGCAGGGTTGGCAGAGATGGCCGCAATTATGCAGCGTCTTTGTCCTGATCTCAGCATTGGATTTGCACATGGCCAAATGGAAGGTCATGAACTGGAAGAACGTATTTTCGATTTTATTGATAAACGTTACGATGTACTTGTTTGTACCAATATTGTTGAAAGCGGTGTTGATATTGCCAATGTGAATACAATCATTATCAATAATGCTCATCAGTTTGGATTAAGTGATCTGCACCAGTTACGTGGCAGAGTAGGGCGCAGTAACAAAAAAGCATTCTGTTATTTACTGGCACCACCAATGAGTACATTACCCAACGATTCCAGAAAGCGTTTGCAAACACTGGAGCAACATAGCGAATTAGGAAGTGGTTTCCAGATTGCCATGCGTGATCTGGATATTCGTGGTGCGGGTAATATGCTGGGTGGAGAGCAGAGTGGTTTTATGGCAGAGATAGGTTTTGAAATGTACCAGAAAGTTTTGGATGAAGCAATCAGGGAATTAAAACGTACCAAATTTCGTGACCTGTTTAAAGAAGAAATTCAACAGCAGGAAAATTTTGTAAAGGATTGTATGATAGATACCGATCAGGAAATTCTGATACCTGATGCTTATGTTGAAAGTATTGCTGAGCGGTTAAGTTTATATACAAGATTGGATAATTGTGAAAATGAAGAAGATCTGCTTACTTTTCATACAGAATTAATTGACAGGTTTGGACCAATACCACCACAAGTTGAAGATCTGTTCACAACTGTCCGGTGCCGTAAGCTGGCAGTTGAGCTTGGCTTTGAAAAAATGACGTTGAAAGAGCAAACCCTGCGTTGCTACTTTATCAACAATCCTGATTCGCCGTATTTCGAATCGCCGGTTTTTCAAGGCCTTTTACAGTTTGTGCAAACTTCATTGAATAAAGCACAGCTGAAACAAACCGGCAAACTGTTCCTCTTAGTGGTTCGGGATATGGACGGCATGGAAGCATTGTTACGTCTTTTAACACGTATGCATGCAGTTGTAGTGGAAAAACCAGTTACTGCATAAAGACCTCTCATCGACAGATTTTTTCATTTTGTTTTAAAAGGCAAAAGGTTCAACCAGGCATGTACTACCTGCATTTTTATGCAGTAAAATCGTGTATTCGAAAATGGATTTTTAGTCTTACTTTTAAGTACAACAAAGTTGCTGTTTCCAAAAAGCTTTAACCGATTATTTTAAACACATTCATAAACCTTCATTCATGGAACAAAACTTTGCTCAAACAAGAGAAATCAGGTATGCCAATGTCAGCAGTGATGAACGCACAATGGCTATTCTCTGTCATGTATTATCAATCTTCTTTTCTTTTATTCCAGCCCTTGTAATCTATCTTGTAAAAAAAGATGATTCACCTTATGTTGCGGAGCATGCAAAAGAAGCCTTGAATTTTCAGATTTCATTGCTGATTTATTTTATGATCAGTGGTATACTAGTATTGCTCCTGGTTGGTATTCTTTTATTGATTGCTTTAGGTATAGGATCGCTAATACTTTATATTATTGCGTCTATAAAAGCGGCAGATGACATCTTATACCGTTACCCGTTTACAATCCGTTTCATTAAGTAGGCATCGTAGTTTTACGCAGCTTCTGTTAAGCAAAGTATAATAAAAGCTATTGCTGAAACGTTTCATAAGTTATGGCATTGGACTTGTTTTAAGTTCAATGACAAGTTGTATTTTTTACCCTAAACCGTAGCTTATGAAACAAGTTTTACTCCTTGCTTCTTTATTCATTATTATTTCATCCTGTGCCCGAAGAAAAATGGAGGCACGTGTTGATCGCTTCAACATCAGAACAATCGCTATTCTCCCCGCTCAACTGGAAGTAACCGGGAACACTCCAAAAAAACTCAGCACTGAACAACTGCAGCAGATCATCCAGCAAAATAAAAAGTTTCTGGATCAGGCTCTGTACATAGATCTGTCGCAGTATGTTGATTCCCGCTTACGGCAGTATTCACAGGTGCAGTTTCAAAGTGCTGACCGTACAAAGAAATTGCTGGAAGACAAAGGCATTACCGATTCAGCTTCCTGGCAAATGGACCCGGCAGATCTGGCTAAAATATTAGGTGTTGATGCTGTAGTATCTGCGAAGGTTACTCAAAATCATATCCTCAGCGATGAAGTGGCTATGGGAATTGATGTGATTGGTGGAATTGTAAGACAAACAGTACCTAAGTTGCCACTTCCTTATGGTGCTGCCCGTACCAGTGATATGTATGTAAGCTGTGCTTTAATCAGGGGAGGTTATTCTGTATGGAGCACCCGGTTTACCAACCATACAGACTGGAACTATCCATTTCAGAATGCAATTCAACGTGCAACATCTGCTATTGCTTACCGGTTTCCACTATAAACATCAAATAGAAATTATCGAATAAAAAAGGGTCGTTCTGCAGAATGCAGAACGACCCTTTCAAATATCATTCAGAAAAATTAGTCCCAGCCTTTTTTCGCTGTTCCTGCTGCAATAGCAGCCAAAGCTTTTGCTTCACCTAATAAAGCGGTCAGCTTGTTGCCTTTGCCATCATCACCTTTTGCGATATATCCGCCTTTGGCTGTACGTTCTACAACTGCATTTAAGATAGGAACATTCTTTTCTTTTGTCTTTACATTATACGCTGTTAATTGCATAGTTTAATGATTTTTTGGGGGTTAGTAAATAATCCCGGCCGTCCGGCATAGGCTAAAATTACAGATTTTCCCCTTAGATGACTGAAAATGCTTTCCACAAGTGTATTTGTTAGCCTGAATTTCATAAAAAAGCGGCCGTTAAGGCCGCCTAAATTATTGTAAACCAGTCGATAAGTCATTTAAACATCAATCTTCGCATATTTTGCATGGCTTTCAATGAATTCCCTTCTTGGAGCTACTTCGTCGCCCATGAGCATGCTGAACACCCTGTCGGCTTCGGCAGCACTTTCAATGGTTACCAATTTTAAGGAACGGCTTCCGGGGTTCATCGTTGTTTCCCAAAGCTGATCTGCATTCATTTCACCCAAACCTTTATAACGTTGAACATTTACGCTGTCTTCTTTACCTCCTCCAAACTGAATAGCAAAGGCTTTACGTTCTTCTTCTGTCCATGCGTAAGCCATATCTTTCCCTTTTTTTACTTGGTAAAGAGGGGGCTGAGCAATATAAAGATAGCCCTGCTCAACAATAGCTGTCATATAACGGAAGAAGAAAGTAAGGATCAATGTAGCAATGTGACTACCATCCACATCGGCATCGGTCATGATAATGATTTTGTGGTAACGGAGTTTTGAAATATCCAAAGCTTTCGGATCTTCAATGGTTCCCATCTTTACACCAAGGGCAGTAAACATGTTGCGGATTTCCTCGTTATCATAGATCTTATGCTCCATTGCTTTTTCTACGTTCAGGATCTTACCACGTAAGGGAAGAATTGCCTGGAAGCTGCGGTCACGACCCTGCTTGGCCGTACCACCTGCTGAATCTCCTTCGACTAAATACAATTCGCAACGTTCAGGATCTCTATCAGAGCAATCGGCCAGTTTACCTGGTAAGCCACCACCACTTAATACGGTTTTACGCTGAACCAGTTCACGGGCTTTACGAGCAGCTGCTCTTGCCTGTGCTGCTAAAATAATTTTTTGAACAATATTCTTGGCGTCTCTGGGGTTTTCTTCCAGGTAAGCTTCTAATGTTTTGCCAACCGTTACTTCAACAATTCCGCTTACTTCACTGTTGCCGAGTTTTGTTTTTGTTTGTCCTTCAAACTGTGGCTCCGGTACTTTTACAGAAATGATAGCACTGAGCCCTTCTCTAAAATCATCACCTTCTACATCCACCTTGGCTTTTTCAAACATGCCTTCTTTCTTACCGTAAGCAGTAAACACTCTTGTAATTGCACGGCGGAAACCGGTAACATGCGTACCTCCTTCAATAGTATTGATATTGTTAACGTAGGAGAAGATATGTTCGCTGTAAGAATCGTTATAGATCATCGCCACTTCTACGGCAACATTCGAAGCCTCATCACGACTGTCCATGTAAATCACCTGCGGTAATAATGGACTGCGTTTGCTGTTACTGTCAATCAGCTCAACAAATTCACTGATACCGCCTTCACTGAAGAAAGTGCTGGTATAAGTTGCACCGCTTTCATCAAGCTCACGCAGATCATTTAAAATAATACGAACACCCTTGTTTAAAAAAGACAATTCACGAAGACGGGCTTCTAAAATTTCCTTTTTAAAAACTGAAGCGGTGAAGATTGTTGTATCGGGCCAGAAATGAACTTTTGTTCCAGTAAGATCGCTCTTACCAATTTCACGAACGGGATATTGAGGCGCACCGATTTTATATTCCTGTTCAAATATCTTTCCTTCACGCTGTACGGTTACCTGTAAAGTAGATGAAAGTGCGTTTACGCAACTCACACCCACACCATGCAAACCACCTGATACTTTGTAAGATCCTTTATCAAACTTACCACCGGCATGCAGTACAGTCATTACCACTTCAAGTGCTGAACGTTTTTCTTTTGTATGCATAGCAGTGGGAATACCACGGCCATCGTCCTGTACACTGATACTGTTATCTTCATGGATGTTTACAACAATATTTTTACAATAACCACCCATTGCTTCATCAATAGAGTTGTCAACTACTTCATATACGAGGTGATGCAAACCTTTCTCACTGATATCGCCAATGTACATGGCGGGTCTTTTACGAACCGCTTCTAAACCTTCTAAAACCTGGATGCTGTCTGCGCCGTAACCTGCATTTTGTTCTGCTGCGCTGAGTGTTTTTTCCTGCAAATCTGTGCTCATATTGTGCTTCTCTGAAATCTGTTTTGTGAGGTAAAAATATATTCGGACAAATGTACGGAAAAGTGGCCGGTTGAAGCGTTTTTAAAGCCTGTTTTTGACCCAAGAAATCCACAATTTTTCAGCTGTTTTTTGGAGAGAGAATTTGCCTATTTCAGGAATGGGTATAAGTGAGAAAAACAGGTATCAGTCCTATTGTAATGAAAATATGACAATAGTCAGTCATTAGTGGCTGAACTGTGAAATTTCAATGTCTTAACTTTGTTCTCTTATGCAGCAATTGAACGATATACTTACACTGGCACACAAGCATCCACTAATGATGCATGAGCTGGAGTTGTTGCATGAAGTTGAAAAGCAGATCCCCGGCTCAGTGAGTTACAATATACGGCGTTACAAAATGCAGCCTCAATGGAATATGGAAGATGTGGGTATGCTGGCTTATAATTATCAACCAAATTTGCAGAAAGACAGAAGTATCGAACTTCGGTTTTGTATTTCGGGCAATCAGTACTGTTCAAATGCTGCCTGTAAAAACGGGGTATGCAGAACACAATCTCAGCAATGTGAAGAGCCTGCGGCAACTGTTGATGTTTTCAGCTTCCATTATTCAGCATCTTATCTAAGCCAGTTTGTAAAAGGAAAAACAGTTCAGACAAAAAGTGACCAGATACTTGCATTTAAACAAAAAGAATCTTTTTCAACAGTTGTAAATCTTTGTAACCGTACAAAAGGAATTCTTGAAAACCTGTTACAGCATAATTATAACAACGCACTCGAAAATATATATGTCAACAGTCAGTTGCAAACGCTGTTACTATACGGTCTTGAATGTTTGGTGGAAGAAAAAGCAGAAGAAAGTTTCGCCTGCAAATTTCTTTCGAACGAAGCTGACCGTGATAAGATGAACCTGGCCCGTGAAATTTTACTGCAACGCATTGGTGATCCCATCACCATTAAAGAACTCAGCCGCAAGGTTGGAACAAACGAATGTTATTTAAAGAAAGGATTTAAAGAAATGTTTGGCACAACGGTTTTTGATTTTTATCAAAGCCAGCGCATGGAGCACGCCAAATATTTATTATATGAAAAAGGGCTGAGTGTTACTGAGGTAAGTGCACTGCTCGGCTATTCTTCCATCTCCCATTTTTCTACTGCGTTTAAAAAACATACAGGGTTGAAGCCCTGTGAATTACTGTTCCGCTAAATAGAATTCCTGATTGGGTAAATCGTTTTTCCGTTTCCGTAAGAGGTAATCTCTTATTCAGGTGCAAATTTGCATTCGAATAAATTTGAATATATGATGAACAGAATTATCTTAACTATTTGCCTGGGAATAATTGGTCTTCAATCAACAGCTCAACAGGATTCAACAAAAACAGACAGCAACCGTCTTCATACAAAATATTTATCTGATATAACAATTGTAGGGCGGAACAGCCGTTCAGATGTGCATTTTTTACCAGAAATAGTTGGCATAAACATCAATGCAGGAAAAAAGAATTCATTGATTGTAATTGATAATGTAAACGGTAATATAGTAACTAACACCATGCGCCAGGTGGTGGCAAAAATTCCCGGCATGCAAATATGGGAAAGCGATGGAAGCGGTATCCAGATTGGTATTGCAGCAAGAGGATTAAGCCCCAACAGAAGCTGGGAATTCAATACACGTCAGAATGGATATGATATTGCAGCCGATCCATATGGCTATCCCGAAGCTTACTATAATCCGCAGTTACAGGCTGTACAGCGGATTGAAATCATCAGGGGGCATGGTTCGCTGCAATACGGCCCGCAGTTTGGCGGAATGATAAACTATATTTTAAGAAACGGAAGTGAGATCAATAAACCATTTGAATTTGAAACACAGCAAACTGTTGGCAGCAATGGTTTATTTAACAGTTACAATGCTGTTGGTGGTGAAACGAAGAAGTTTCATTATTACGGGTTCTTTGATCATCGCAACGCAGATGGTTACAGAAAAAACAGCCGCTATTATACCAACTCAGGTTTGGGAACATTTACCTATCGCTTCAGTGAAAAATTTTCAGTAACTGCTGAACTGATGCGCAGTAATATTCGAAGTCAGCAACCCGGTGGTTTAACCGATGCACAAATGAAACAGGATATTAAACAGAGTTTCCGCAGCCGTAACTGGTTTGATATTACCTGGACAACTGCAGCGGTTATCAGTAATTATCAATTTGCCGAACGTTCAAGGCTGAATGTAAAACTGTTTGCAGTTCATGGCGACAGAAACAGTGTTGGTTATATTTCTTCAGGTGGAATTATTGTGGCAGATACCATCAACAAAACAACCAGTCATTATAATGCCCGTAACCTCAATGCAGATCAATACCGGAATTATGGAATGGAAGTCCGTTATCTGGGAGAGTATAAAATTGGGAAAACAAATAATACATTTTCAGTTGGTGGCCGTTTATATCAAGGTAGAACCATGCGTTATGTGGCAGATGGAAAAGGATCAATCGGAACGGATTATGAAATGACTGTAAGCGATGGTATCTGGACCAGGGATATTGATTTTAATACTATCAATACAGCTTTGCATGTCGAGAATATTTTCAGAATTGGAAAGAAGCTGCTGATCATTCCCGGCGTACGGTATGAATATATTACAGGTAAAGCAAGCGGCCGTAATGGTTTCAGCAACGGAGTTCCTGTTATGCTGCAGAATCAAAAGCGGAGCAGAGGGTTTCTACTTGCAGGTGTTGGATCAGAATATCATGTAACCTCTTTATCAGAAGTATATGCAAATATTGCACAGGCATACCGTCCTGTTCAGTTTGCCGATTTAACTGCACCTCCCACAACCGATGTGATTGATCAGGATTTGAAAGATGCAAAAGGGTACAATGCTGATCTTGGTTACAGGGGAAGGGTTGGATCATATCTTTTCTTTGATGTGAGTGGTTTCTATTTGCAATACAACAACCGTATTGGTGTAATTGTACAGCAAAGAACCGATGGTACATTTTATAACTATCGTACCAATGTAGGAAATAGCACGAGTAAGGGTTTTGAAGGATTGGTTGAATTTAGCCCGGTAAAAGCAATTACTTCCAGTTCAACATGGGGCGATATCAACTTGTTTGTTTCGTATGGGTATACCGATGCCCGTTACGGAAATCTTAAAGTGATCAGCAAAAACAACAGCAATCAGCTAGTTGAAACAAATCTGAAAAACAAAAAGGTGGAAAATGCACCGGCGAATATTCTCAGAAGCGGTCTTACTTATTCATTCAAAGGATTATCAGTAACAGCACAGGTAAGTTATGTAGATAAATCTTTTGCCGATGCAAACAATACAATTACTCCAACTGCTAATGCACAAAATGGGTTAATTCCATCCTATGCTGTTTCAGATCTGACAGCATCATACAGAGTCAATAAAAATCTCATTATCAAAACAGGCATCAATAATGTTACAGATGAAAAATATTTCACCCGTCGTGCAGGTGGTTATCCGGGTCCGGGTGCTTTACCTGCTGATGGAAGAAATTTCTTCATCAGTGTTGCGGCGAAATTATAATCAGATAAATTCTTCCTGTAAATCTCAAAAGCCATTGACTTTGGGATTTATTTCTTTTAAGTCTTATGATCGCTGTCAGTTACTGATATGATTCATTCCTTCATTTTGTCATTCAATGGTCAAACATAGGATGATTTTAACATCATGACAGAACTGTGATAATACAATTCTAATTCGGATTCATTTTTGTCTGAGAATGGATTTTATGAAGAAAATTATTACTGGAATTGGATTACTTATCTTTTGCTTAGCGGTTTCTGCTCAGGATACTGTACCGGTAATTGACTCCACTTATTTTAAATTATTGAATGAAGTGGTGGTAACTGCAACACGTACAGAACGTAAGCTGGGTAATGTAGCTGTTCCTGTAACAATCATTTCTCAAAAACAAATTCAGCAGGCCGGTACATTAAGGCTTCGGGATATTTTACAGGAAACAACCGGTTTGTTTATTACGAGCGGCTTTGGTGCCGGTGTACAGATGCAGGGTTTAAGTGCTGATTATACAATGATCTTAATTGATGGGGAACCATTAGTGGGCAGAACTGCAGGTGTACTTGATATCAACCGTATAGCTGTAGGAAATATTAAGAAGATTGAAATTGTTAAAGGCCCTTCATCAAGTTTGTACGGATCGGAAGCAATGGCCGGTGTTATTAATATCATCACAGATCAAAGCAGAAAAAAGCAACTCACTGCAGGGTTGCGTTATGGATTTGGAAATCCCGATCATGGATGGGCTGCTCCTGTTGGCTCAAATACATTTAAGCAATCTGATTTTAATATTACTGCCGGTACATATTTTAAAAAGCTGTCAGTAAAATATATGGGGAATGCATTGTATAATGATGCAATTACCTATCGGCCAAATTCACAGGCAAGATTCCCGCAACCTGTATGGCGGTTTACCAATCAACTGCAACTTGCATACAACTTCAGTTCAGCTACAAAACTGAATATGACGGTGCGTAATGCATATGATTATATTAAAAAGGAACTGGCAGTTGCCAATAATGGAGTAATCAGTAATTCGTATGGTAGAGAGATTAATAATGACTGGAATATTAATACATCTCTTTCTCACCGCTTCAATAGCAAAGTGAATTCAACCCTGCGTTTATACAGCACCATCTTTGATGGCTCTGAAAAATTAAGCTTTAAAGAAAAGCCAGATAGTATTTATTATGATGGATTCCGTCAGCGGTTTTATCGTGCCGAAAATCAAACAGATATCAGCTTTAAAAAAATGAACCTGACAGTTGGAGCAGGTTATATCATTGATGAGGCAAGATCAAACCGCTATGATAACAGCAGCAATTACAAACAAAACAGAATTGCTTATGGTTTTCTGCAGCATGAGTGGATGCCGAATGAAAAAGTTTCTGTAATTGCCGGATTACGTTATGATGATAACCGTTTATTTGCAGCTGCATTCAGTCCCAAGCTTGCCATTCGTTACAGCATCAATCAACGGATAAATGTAAATGCATCAATCGGAAGAGGATTTAAAGCTCCTGATTTCCGCCAGCTCTATCTCAACTTTACCAATATCTCTGCAGGCGGTTATTCCGTGTTTGGATCTATCGATGCTGTTAAAGTAATTACTGCATTACAGCAGCGTGGCGAAATAGCAGAGTTGATGAGCGACTTCAGTAAGTTAAGTACACTTACTCCTGAGTACAGCACAGGAATGAATGCAGGTGCAACTATTCTTGCAGCAAAAAATCTGTCCTTTAAAATAAATGCATTCCGTAATGATATTGACGGGTTGATTGAAGTAAGACAGGTAGCAACAAGAACAAACGGCACACAGATTTACAGTTATATCAATGTAAAAAAAGCATACACCCAAGGTGGAGAAGTTGAAGCGAGCTGGTCGCCTATAAAATTCGTAACAGTGAAAGGAGGTTACCAAATTTTATTCACTGCTGATAAAGAAGAACTGAAACGCATTAAAAGCGGTAAGGAATCAGTAAGAGATGCAAGCAATATCAGCCGCACTTTATTACGCAATGAATATGTTGGTTTGGCCAACAGAAGCAAGCATATGGCTAACCTGAAACTCACCTATGAAAACGAACAGCAATTTTTTGCAACAGCCCGTGCGGTATATCGCAGCAAATGGGCAGTAAGTAATACAAGCGGCAACACAGTGTATGATGTGAAGGATGAGTTTGGAAATGCTTTTGTACTCATCAATGTTTCAGCAGGTAAAGAATTTAAAAGTGGTATACGGCTGCAGGCAGGAATGGATAACATCTTTAATTACCAGGATGCAGGGTATCTGCCCAACCTTCCCGGCAGAGTAATG
>JBEBHT010000337.1:0-4595 GCA_040081135.1 Lacibacter sp.
GGGCCATTTGTAAGTATGGATAATTTCTATACAACCTTTAATGTAAAACCGGGTGATGCTATGTATGTGGCTGACAGTGCAAGGGTGAAAATCTGGTAAGAATATTAACACAGAGTTGGGGAGTAAATGAGATACACAGAGATCGAATACTTTTAATGTATTCTCTGTGTATCTCCAATTCTCTTTTTTCTCTGTGTTGTTTTATTAAAACGGTTCGTTTAATTCAATACCTAAACCCGGTTTATCACTCACTCCTACTTTACCGTAATCGTAAGTAACACCTGTTGCAAGATCTTCTGCAAGTAATAAGGGCCCATCCATATCAATATAGTCAACCAATGGAGCAAGATGTGCTATGGCTGCTGAACCGATTGTGCATTCATTCATACAACCGATCATGACTTTCAATTCCAGTTCTCTTGCTTTGCTGATCATCCGTAAAGCCGGAGTGATTCCGCTGCATTTTGTAAGCTTAATATTAATACCGTGAAAATGATGCAGACATTTTTCTACATCGCTTTCATACACGCAGGCTTCATCAGCAATTAATGGTAAAGGAGATTCTTTGTACAACACTTTCATTCCTTCCCAGTTATCTTTTGCCAGTGGTTGTTCAACGAATTCAACTCCCAGCTCTTTCAGTAAAGGAATATTTTGCAGGGCTTCGTCTAAAGTCCAGCCTGCATTTGCATCAACACGAAACACCGCATCAGTATGCTTTCTTAATTCTGCTACCAATTCCACATCACCGGGTACACCTACTTTTATTTTATAAATCGGCCATGGTTTTTCTTTCATCTTATCCACCATTTTTTCTACTGTATCAATACCAATGGTATAATCACAGATGGGTGCTTTGCTGAAATCTAAGTTCCAGAGTTGGTACAATGGTTTGTTGCGGAGTTTTCCATACATATCCCATGCAGCAATATCCAACGCACAAACAAGGAAATGATTCTGTGGAAATAAATGATGCAGATAATGCCAGTAACGTTCGGGTTCCATGAACGCAAATTTTTCAACAAAGATTTTCTTTCGTTCAATATCTTCGATCATCTTTTCAACCGGAATATTGTAATAAGCGATAGCAGGTGCTTCGCCGTAACCCTTTGCCCCACGATTTTCGAGCTCAACAATTAATGCAGGCTGATGTGTCTTTGTTCCCTTCGAAATAGTAAAGGGATATCGAAAAGGAAGTTCTGTTTTTTTATAACGAATGTTCAAGTAAAATAGTTATTGCGTAAAATAAATTCAACCACCATATTAGCGACGGAATTTTCAAATCACCAAATCTTCAAATTATCAAATCACTACCCTCTTCCACTCAACACCACATATCTATTCAGCTCATCATTGAATTCATCTTCTTTGATCAACTCTTCCAGTGAAATATGCATCCTGTATCTCCAGTAATGTTTTGGATTGGCCGGCACATTAATGCGTTCATCATTTGGATTTTCTCTCCGCAGCTTTTCACTCATGCCCAGCAGTTCCTGTACCTGGAAAATGCTCCACATAGCAGGTGACTGCAAATGCTGAGCAATGATACTCTGAACAATCCATGGCTCACAGAAATAAGGAGCTTCGCCAAACTGTCCCAATTCACTATTATAAAATTTCTGTGTTTGCGCCCTGTCTTCTTCCCACCAACCACGAATCGTACTCATATCATGTGTGCTTGGTGTAACCACACTTAAGTAAGGCGCATCTGCAGGATGGAAGAATTGTTTCTTTGGATCTTTCGGCATACGCTGAATTTCCAGACTTAACATTCCCAGCTGCTTCATTACATCAGGAACACAATCGGGCACCATACCCAAATCTTCACCACAGATGAGCATATTGGTGGAGCGTTTGAGATATGGCAATTTTGCAACGGCTTCTTTTCTCCATGCTTCATCCTGACGTTTAAAGAAATAGTTTACATATAAATCTTCAAGCTTTGCTTTTGTATCCCCATCAAGATGTTTGAATGAAATGGTTGAGCTCATGCTGATGCGGAAATGAAACTGCTGCGCCTGGCTTCCTTCCACTTCAAATAAAATCACATTGCTGATACAATCATACAAACCGATTTTAATCCGGTTGTTTGTTTCATCTTTTTCCTGCTTTTCAAACCATGCTTCTACTTTACGTTGTGTATTGAATTCTTCTTTCAATTCAAAATAACCATCGGCAATATGATTGAGATAAGGCTTCAGAATTTCAGTATCTCCGCCCATTAATTCAGCCAATACAGAATCATTGATATACGGACGGCATAAACGCTGAAAATCGAACCACAAACCTTTCTGACTGAATTCGCTGATATGTACAGGTATAGCCGGCACAAAGTATCCGAGGATACCTTCAACAGCATGCATCGGAATACTCCAAATACGGAAAAAACCAAGAATATGATCAATGCGAAATGCATCAAAGTAATTACTCATCTGCTCAAACCTTCTGCGCCACCATCTGAAATCATCATCCATCATCCGTTGCCAGTTGTAAGTGGGAAAGCCCCAGTTCTGTCCTTTCACTGCAAAATCATCAGGAGGTGCACCAGCCTGCATGCTCATGTTGTATAATTCAGGTTCAACCCATGCATCACAACTGTTACGGTAAATACCAATAGGAATATCACCTTTTAAAATCACACTGTTTTTATGTGCGTATTCTGCGGCATCTTTTAATTGAAGATGCAAATGATACTGAATAAAATAATGAATGGCGATTTCATCGTAATGCTTTTGAGAAGGATCAACGAACTGTTGAATCAACTCTTCTTTATAAACACTGAAAGTTTTCCATTGATTGAAATCAGGTGTTTTATATTTATCACGCTGATAACTGAATGCAGCGTAAGGCACCAGCCAGTGACGGTTAAGATCAAAGAACTCAAAGAACTTCAGATCTTCATGCATCTCATCTTTTTGCAAGGCATATAATTCTCTAATAACAGCCCATTTCAATTTCATCACGGCTTCATAATCCATCTCAGGCAACTCATTCAGCTCTTTCTGTTTTTTCCTGATTGATTTAATGGCATTATGATTGGCATCACCCGCCATTTCTTCAAGGTTCACAAACATTGGATGTAATGCAAATGCAGAAATAGCTGCATAAGGATAAGAATCCATCCATGTATTTGTTGCAGTAGTATCATTGATAGGAAGAATCTGGATTACTTTCATACCCACTTTCTTCGCCCAGTCAACCAATGCTTTGATATCAGTAAACTCGCCAACTCCTGTACTCTTTCGTGTACGTAAACTGAAAACAGGAATGGCTACCCCTGCACCCTTCCATGTATTATTTGGCAATTGAGCAAACCCATCATGCAGTATGCTGATTTTCTTTTTGCCATAACTATCGTATAAACTCCGGTTGTTGCCTGTTTCAAAACGTACAAAGGTTTTTGTTTTGACGTTGAACACTCCATATTTATAAGCAACAGGAAAACTTTCATTGGAGAGATTCAGTTTAGCAGTCCACCAGTTTCCTTCACGCTGCATTAATACAGGCTCTTCTGTTTTCCAGTTAGCCAGACTTGCATTGCTGCCGGAGATACAAAGCACTTCATCTGCTTTCAATAACGGCGTCTTTGCTTTAAAAATATGTGTTACTGATTTAAGCGATAGTTGTTTGACTGGAGCAGCCTTCGGCAATAATACTTCCTGGAAAGGCTGCGTGTAAAACGCATTTTCAAATTCGCCTGCATGATTCCAGGTGTCAATCAGCGTTAATTCATCAACGCTTAATTTCATGATGTCAATAATACGGTCATCACCCCATTCCATGATTGTTTCACCGTGTTCATTTTTGAGCAGATAATTGTATTGCAGTTCGTTTTCAAAATCTTTACCTAACTCAATGGTAGCCGTCCAGAATTCATCTGTAAGGTATTGCATGGCTATGACTGAAGGCAAATCGTTGTTACCAAGCTGGGCACAATTCCCCGTAATAAACAGGCTTTGGCCATACTTAGTAAAGAAGCGGAGATAAAACTGAATCTTCATATGCAAGAATTGGCCGGTAATTTAGGCAAAAAAAGGCCACAATGATGCTCTTTCCAGCTAATAGTAATCAGGTTGTTACCCTCCCGTAGAAAGAAACTCAAGCCCACTCTATTTCCTTCACAGGAAAAAGGATTCTGCAAACGATTACAGTGTTTTTATTTGATCAGCTCAAATTTGTCGTTTAGCCTGATATCCCTTGACGAGGCCCCGATCATTACATCAAAATCACCTGGTTCGGCTACCCATTGCAGTTGCTGATTATAGAACGATAGTTTTTCTTTGCTGATGACAAACTTTATGGTTTTTGCCTCACCAACCTTTAAACTGATCTTCTGAAAATCCTTCAGCTCCTTGATTGGCCTAACAATTGAACCAACCTTATCTCTCAAATACAACTGAACGATTTCTTCTCCGTCATGTTTTCCAGTATTGGTAATGGTTACCGATACTTCTATCTTTTCATTGGCTTTCATTTTTCTCTTACTCATCTGCAGATTGCTGTATTGAAAGCTGGTATAACTTAAACCATACCCAAACTCAAACTTTGGAAAAATGGATTCATCATTGTAGGAAGAATTATAATTGCGGTTACTG
>JBEBHT010000338.1:0-4592 GCA_040081135.1 Lacibacter sp.
GGGCAGTATTGATTCTGCACCTGTTTTTTTATATTATGCAAAAGTATTCATGCCGGCAGGTATAAACTTCCAAAAAAAAACTTCGGTGAATTTTGTAAAGTGAGATAAAATAAATTCCCTTTCTTTATATAGTGCAGGGTTCTCAATAACGATTAAGAGAACAGTCAGATAACCAACCGCCTGTTTTGAATTGCATTATGAATCAATTTGTGCTTTGCCATACTACTACTTCAGAGTTACGGTTGTTTCCGCATATTCTTCAGCTTGGTGTGATAAAAAATCCTGCCATTCGTCTAAATGGTTTTCAATGCACATCAGATAAGGGGCTTAAAATATATTATATACAGGAAGGTAAGTTTGAATGGCATATCAATCAACGGCAGTATACAATGTTTCCGGGTGATGTCGCATTGGTTTTACCCGGCGTAGAATTCGGAAATGAAAACAGTGTATTGGAAGTGGGTTGTTTTTCCTGGATACATATTCAAATAAATAAAAATACAGGTGACGAACTGATTACAGGTGCATGGAGCAGTTTGTCGGAAAGTGAGAATCATGCTGTAAGTAAAATTCTGCAATCGGATCACTCGCCTGTACTTCAAAATTTTACTGATGCAGGGGTTATTCTTAAAAGTATTCAATCAGAATTGTTCAACCAGGAAATTGGTTATCAAACAAAAGTGAATCATTTACTGGATGAAATTTTAATACAGGTTACCAGGCAATTCACAAGAATATCGAATCCCGGCAGAGATTTTCCTACTACGTTTATTAAACTGGAGCAGGAGTTGCGCCGAAATCTTGCTCATCAATGGACAGTAGAAGAAATGGCAGCAATGGTTGGATTGGGTACAACACTCTTTAACGAGAAAGTAAAAAGTTATTCTGGGTTTTCGCCACTCAGTTATTTAATCAACATCCGTATTGCAGAAGCAATCAAATTATTGAAGAAGCCCGATATAAGTCTGACAGATATTGCTTTGGATACCGGATTTTATTCTTCGCAGCATTTCTCCACTACGTTTAAGAAACTGACAGGCTATACTCCAAGTGACTTCAGAAAAAATCATTTACGAACAAATTAATTTTTATACAATGGAATGTATCATCACCATAGAACTGGGAACAAATGCTGTTAGGGTTTATGCATTTGATATAGATGGTAATATCATAGGTTCATTGAAAGGATATTGCCCTACCTTTCACAGTGAACCTGATTACAGCGAACAGGATGCCGACCAAATTTTTATTACCATGCTTTATGTACTTAAGAATTTGCTGAATGATGTGCTCCATCCAAAAAAATATAAAGTATCATGTATTTGTTTCTGTTCGTCGATGCATAGTGTGCTGGCAGTTGACAAAAGAGGAAACCCAATGGGAAATGCAATTATATGGGCAGATAACAGGGCGAACAAAGAAGCGGCTGAATTGAAGAATTCTGCTCTTGGCAAAAAGATTTATAATTCTACCGGTACGCCTTTGCATCCTATGTCGCCACTCACAAAAATTGCGTGGTTTAAAAATAACGAAAAAGAAAAATTTAAACAGGTCAGTAAATTCTTATCGCTTAAAAGTTACATTCTGCAGCAGCTTACCGGTGAATACATGATTGACTACAGTATTGCATCTGCAACAGGTTTGCTGAACATTCATAAAATAAAATGGGAGCCCGACTCATTAAAATTCGCAGGCATCACATCTGCAATGCTGCCTGAGTTGGTACCTGTTTTTACGAAAGTGGGTAAGTTGAATAAAGCATATCAAACATCATTAGGCCTTTCTGCTGATACAAAAATTCTTGTTGGCTCGAGTGATGGATGTATGGCTGTACTTGGTGATGGTGTGTATGGCGAAGGAGTTGCTACTATTACGGTTGAAGACAGCGGAGCCGTAAGAGTGATGGGTGATAAAGTGATGCAGGACGATAAACAGCGTTTCTTTAATTATCTGCTTACAGAAAACCGGTATATCTCTGGTGGTCCTACAAATAATGGGGGAGTAATTTTTGAATGGTTTACACGCCAGTTTGGTGATTTTAAAAATCCATTTGATATTGAACACACCATGCTTGAACTCATACAGGATGCATCAAAAGTATCAGCGGGCTCAGATGGCTTAATCTTTCTGCCTTATTTACTTGGCGAAAGAGCGCCAATCTGGAATGCCAATGCCAGGGGAGTTTATTTCGGGGTGAATATAAAACATGAAAAAGCACATTTTGTAAGAGCTACAATTGAAGGCATCTTATATGAAATATACAGCATTGGCAAAACACTTGAACAACACAGAACGATCAACAGCCTTTCCATTAACGGAAGTTTTGGCACACTGCCTTTCTTTACACAAATGGTTGCCGATATCTATAATAAACCTGTACGGTTAAGGCAAAATTATCATAGTGTCAGTTATGGTTCTTATTTATTGAGTGCAACAGAAATGGGTATTTATAAATCTCTCGACGAAGCTGCGAAGACTGTTGTACTGTCTGATTTTGTAAAACCAGATACACAAAACAATAAAACGTATTTGAAGTATTACAAAATATTCGAACGGTTAAGCACAAAACTGGCCAGTGAGTTTGCAGATATTGCTGCTTTGCAACACCCGTAACGTTAGGGTTTAAAAAAGGGTACAAAAAATATTTTATGACTTTGTTCAACAGATCACTGGATTCAGAAATGTAATATTCAGCTTTTAAAGAGTTTAACATCAATCTGCTTTATGACTAATTCAAAAAAGTTTTTTTATACCGGTTGCTATGTTACTGCAATACTCCTTCTTCTTGTGTTTTTATTTTTGTTGTACAACAATTTAGCTATGTGGGCCGGATGGGTGCTGGTTTTATTTTTTATAAGTCTTGCTATTGCGTTTAGAGGCAGGGTACTATTAAAAGGCCTCTCTTTCACTGCCATCATTTTTGCTTCTGTTACTTTAGCTATGTGGCATCCTGAATATTTTACCACTTGGGGTAGTTTTTCGTTAAGCAGTACAATTATTCCGTTTATTCAGTTACTCATGTTTGGAATGGGTTCTTCCATGAGTTTAAACGATTTTGCTGCCGTAGTTAAATCGCCAAAAGGAGTAGTGGTAGGCGTAGCAAGCCAGTTTGTAATTATGCCGTTGCTTGGTTTTACACTCTCAGGTGTATCTAACTTCCCTCCTGAAATTGCAGCAGGAATTATTCTGATCGGTTGCTCACCAAGCGGGTTGGCTTCAAACGTAATGGCCTACTTATCAAAAGCTAATCTTGCATTATCGATTACCATTACATCCATCACAACGCTGCTTGCTCCGTTTGTTACACCGTTATTGATGAAATTATTTGCAGGTGCTTTAATTGAAATCGATGTGTTGAAGATGATGTGGGATATTTTTAAAATGATCATCATTCCCATTGGTGCAGGGTTGTTATTCAATAGACTTTTAAAAGGGAAAATAAAGTGGCTTGATAATGCCATGCCATTCATTTCCATGTTTGCCATTACCTGCATTGTTACAGTTATTGTTGCCTCCGGAAGAGATAACCTGCTTAAAATTGGATTGCTGTTAATTGGAATTGCATTGGTGCATAACATTTTTGGATACCTGTTGGGATACTGGAGCGGCCGCTTATTTAAAATGAGTGAACGGGATTGCAGAACCATTGCCATTGAAGTAGGTATGCAAAATGCAGGGCTTGCATCCGGCATTGCTAAAGAACTTGGAAAAGTTGCAACCATCGGGTTAGCGGCTGCCGTGTTTGGACCATTAATGAATATAACAGGTTCGGCATTGGCAAGCTGGTGGCATAACCGTCCGCCTGAAGATGATAGTAAAGCAGCTGAATTAACAAACTGAAAAATTATTTGTCATTTAAAAATATGTACATCATGAGAAAGTATTTATTCATTTTTTCTTTGGCTCTCAGTATTGCATTGCAATTAAAAAGCCAGCAGGTACAAATAAGTAAAGAGCAACTGATTGCATTAACACCTCTCTGGACAGGTGAACGTTTTCCGGATGGAAGACCAAAGGTTTCTGATAAGCTTTTAAAGCGAATGAAATCGGTAAGTGTTGAAGAAGCATGGGCTGTAATGAAAAATGCAGGCTATGGTTACCAGATTGCAGAAGGCTGGCAGGTCATTAATCCTGATAGTGTACTTGTAGGCCGGGCAGTAACTGCAACGTTTATGCCTGGGCGACCTGATGTTTGGAAAGCCATCGATTCTGTTGGAAAAAAAGCAGGGAAACGTGGACAAAATACATGGGCTGTAGATATTTTAGTAAAGGGCGATGTGTATGTAGCTGATCAGTTTGGTGCTCATAAAAACGGCCCGACTATTGGCGATAATGTTGGCAATGCAATTTATGCACGTACCGGAAATGGTATTGTATATGATGGCGCTTTACGTGATGTGGAAGGGCTGAAAGAAATAGGAGGGTTTACTTCTTTTTATACCAGCTATGATCCTTCTTATCACAATCCTCCCGGCGATTTAAATACAATGATCGTTGGAATTAATCAGCCTACACGAATACGCATGGTAACGGTTATGCCGGGTGATGTTGTGCTAGGTAAACTGGGTATTGTAATATTTATTCCTCCACAC
>JBEBHT010000339.1:0-4591 GCA_040081135.1 Lacibacter sp.
CAATACAATTTTTATAAAGTGCAGGATTATATGCAGGAAAGTATGGCGAGCTATTCCACATTTTCCATCCCGATTAACCGGTTTACATTTATTTATCAGCCAAAGGAAAATAAGAAAGGTGCTGCTTTAAGTTTTCATTTAACAGCAAGGGAGAAAAAAGATATTGCTCATGCCGTATTCAGTGAAGCAAATCAATCCATATTCAAAAAAATCATTTCTCTTCAGCAATCAATGCAGCAGACTCAGGGCATCAGTAAAGAATAAGCAGCCGGAATAACCTTCACTGTAAATTGAGTTGAAGTTTCTTTTCCATCACCATCAATATGAAAAGGTGCCTGTTCTGGATTTTGAATAATTAACTCAGAAGTTTGAAAGTAAGTAATGCCGCCTCTCTTTTTAAAATCAAGTGTAAAAGTTCCGAAGCGGATATGCCATGCTATATGCAGCAGAACTGAGAACAGGTTCTTTTTTTCAACCGCAACAATATCGAGCAACCCATCCTGTAAACTTGCTTTGGGTGCAATGGTAAAATGATTACCAAACTGGTTGCTGTTGGCAATGCTGATGAAATACGCTTTTAACGAAAGATCTATATTCTTCGCTTTTATCTTAAACGAATATGGTTTGATAGATGCCAAGTTCTTCAAAGTAAGCTGCGTATACTTCCAGAATCCCCGTTGTGATTGCCTGTCGAAATCATGTGCCACCTGTGCATCAAATCCTATTCCGCTCAGCATACATGAAAACTGATCATTGATCATAAACCCATCAACTGGTTGTGCTTTCCCGTTGAGAATAATCTCTAAGGCCTTCACAGGATCTTTTGAAATACCTGCTGCCAATGCCAGACCATTTCCTGAGCCTCTTGGAATAATACCAAAATTTACCTGCATTTCCCGCAGGTTTGCTGTAACAGCACTGATAGTTCCATCACCCCCGGCAATAATCACATCGGTAATTTGTTCAGTGTTGATTTTTTCTTTCAGTAAGGAATAGTCTGCATCAGCACGGGTATGTTCAATTGCGTACGCAACAGTTGCTGCTTCACATTTCTGCTGAATGAGTTGCAATAGCGGCTGCCCTTTCTGAACACCTGCCCGTGGATTAAGTAAAAATAAAAAGCGACGCTCCATAGCGTCGCAAAACTAATTGTGATTATCGGAATAACTGCAAAGATTATTTTACCGGGTATAATACATCACGGTTATAGGTCCATACAGCATTATGTAAGTGCCGGTTGGCAATTCCTCTGAATACAGAACCAACAGCGCTGATAGTACTTCCTGACAAAACCATAATAACACCGGCGGTACGGTTATTTTTCTGAACGATAATTCCGCTGATAGATGCAGCAAGACCGATGAACGGAAGAATGGTACCTGTTTTATTATTCTTCAGATACAGTTTATAATAATTACTTGCTTCAGGAGAAATCACCATCAGGTTCTGCACTTCGGTTCTTCCTACCCGGTATCCATCGATGATTATTCCATTCCCGACCATCATTGTTTTTGTTTTATACTGCTGCCGCAATGAATCGATATTTAACTGAGCAGAAACTGAACCGCAAATAAGAAGAGCAATAAAGAGCGTAAATGATTTCATATGTTTTATATTGATGTTTGAAGATAGATTTTTACTTTGTTTCTTTTGGCACAAACGGAATAATTTCATCAGGCCATAACCGACAGCATTGTTAATGCTACTTCTCCTAACGTTTCATTCTCATTAATTGTTACTTTTTTTCTTGCTTCTGCTGGTGTAATCCCTTTTGAAAATAATTTCCAAGCTGTTTGCGGATCAATGATCACTCTGGCTGCAACTTTATTTTCTATTTCATTTGCCAATACCCATTCCGCTTCCTGCTTATTTACAAACCAGTCACCGCCAATATCACTGCTGACAGTAACCTGAACAGTAGTACCTGTTTCAGCATCTGTACTCCTGTAAGTATAAGGCAATGCCCGCATGAACGTATCAATAAACGGATAGAATAATTCTTTGGTGAACAGCTCCTGCTTACCAACTGCTTCCCTGATCTGCTGCTGATGAATAAATTTCTCTGTGTATTCCCTTGCCACATGAAACCAGTTCATCGATGTTTGTTCGCCAGCCCATGCAACAGAAAATATTGCATCCGCAAAAAGATCGATCTGCTGCCAGTAACCAGAACATTGTTTGCCTGTTATTTCAAGCAGATCAGTTAATACCTGCGGACTCATTCGTTTGGTTGCCTTTACCCAATCGGCATTGAGTTGATTGAGATATTCAACCAGATCATGATAGCTGTTGATTGCTCTGTCTGGTTCTATCCTGTGCTGATCTCTTGCAAGTGAAATAGTGCGGATATTTGTATCTAACAGATGTGAAGCGATATCCTTCACCGTCCACAGTTTTGCAATCGTTGATTTCTTCCATTCCTCAGGTGTTAAGGAACGAAGTAAGCTGATGAGTTTTTCATCGAGCAAAGGAAATAAATGAGCAGTATGAATAATGTTTCCTGATTGCATAGTTCAAACCAAACTGTATTACCATTTCAACAAAGCACTTGCCCATGTAAAACCGCTGCCGAATGCTGCCAGACAAACAAGATCACCTTCTTTAATCTTGCCCTGCTCCCATGCTTCACATAATGCAATGGGAACTGATGCAGCTGTAGTATTCCCATATTTCTGAATATTATTATACACCTGGTCATCTCTCAACTTTAAACGCTGTTGTACAAACTGTGCAATACGTAAGTTGGCCTGGTGTGGAATCAGCAATGTAAGATCTGACGGCTGATAATTATTTGCAGTAAGAGATTCCATAATCACTTCAGGAAATTTTACCACTGCAGTTTTAAAAACAGTCGGACCATCCATGTTTGGAAAGAGCTCTGCATTATCAATCATTGCATGACTCAAAAACATATCCCCCATTTCAGCTTTATTAAAGCTTGCTAAATTTTCTTTCCAGTGGTTAGCATGTGTGCCGGGATTATACATGGCAAGTATTTCAGCATCAGCACCATCGCTGTGCAAATGTGTACTGAGTATTCCACGATTTGAATCTTCGGTTGGTTGCAGTACAACTGCTCCTGCTCCATCACCAAAAATGACACTGATATTTCTTCCTCTTGTTGTAAAATCCAAACCGAATGAATGTTTCTCGGCACCTACAACAAGAATGTTTTTATACATGCCGCTTTTTATAAACTGATCGGCCACTGAAAGTGCATACACAAATCCGCTGCATTGATTCCGTACATCGAGTGCACCAACCTGTTTCATTTTCATGGCACGTTGCAGTAACACACCACAGCCAGGGAAATAATAATCAGGACTGAGTGTGGCAAATACAATAAAATCAATATCCTGCTCAGTAATACCTGCACGTTCAATGGCAATCTTTGCAGCTTCAACACCCATGGTAGTGGTGGTTTCTTCTGTACGGTGAGCATATCTTCTTTCCTGAATACCTGTTCTTTCCTGAATCCATTCATCTGTTGTATCCATGAGTTTGGTTAAATCATTATTGGTAACAACATTCGAAGGAACATACATTCCAATACCGGCTATTTTACTCCGAATCATATGGCAATCTTTTTAAGAAAGCCAAGTTAGGAAATAGAACGGAAATGCAACTGTTACATTTGAAATGGTTAACTGTCAGATGATTGATTTGTTTTAAGCGGTTGTTCCATTGGAAGGTTCTGTGGCGGGAACCTGTTCTAATCGTTTGAGGTAATCATCATTATGTTCAATCGTAATTCCATCAGGAAATTTGCTTAAATCATCAAATCGGAGAGAACTGTTGAACTGCTCCTGCTTCAGTCCGGTACAATTGATAAAGGAAGTGGTTCTAAAATCAGCCGTATAAAAACTGCAGTTTTCAAATTCGATGTTTTCAAAAATCACATCTTCAAATTTCACATTGGAAAAGACAGTATTTTTCATCGTCCCGTTTTTGAAAGAGGTTTGAAACAGCTGTGATCCCACAAATGAATTCCGGTAAGAATGAATCTGATCAAGCACTACTTTTACAAATGTGCTGTTGCCAAATGCACTTCTCTCAACGGATGTACTTGTAGTCTTCACTTCAGCCATGTACACATAGTTGAAATCGTTTTGAAAAAGCTTCAGGTGCAATTCTGCTTTCTTATTGGCGAGGTATGCTTTCCGCATAAAAGTGGCATAAGCATCTGCACTCACCTGTTTATGCCAGATATGCCGGTATTTCTGGTAAGCAAACAATTCACTAAAATCTTCATTATACTTTTTAATCACATTTTCTTTATTAGAAAGAAATAATTCATACTCCACTTTCTTTTCTTTTTCCTGCAGTTCATAAGCAACCGAATCATCTTCAAATAACTTCCTGCTTCTGTTGATACTTTTAATAGCTGTATTAATATCACTGATGCGCTGATTCATGGGCGACTCTTTTACAAAGAAATTTCGGTTAATATCCTGGAGACCATCAGCGATATACAACAATTCTTCCCGATCGCTTTCCTGTATTAAAGTTGTAAGAATGGAATTGATGATGTCATAGTCAAGTTCGGTGTACAGTATGCTAAGCAGCACATCAATGGTGTTTTTTTCAAACT
>JBEBHT010000340.1:0-4583 GCA_040081135.1 Lacibacter sp.
ATCTTCTGTTAAACTTACACGAACAGTATCACCAATGCCATCTTCAAGCAATGTTCCAATACCTGCAGCACTTTTCACCCGTCCGTCTTCACCATCACCTGCTTCTGTAACTCCAAGATGCAATGGATACGCTTCATTAAATTCATCCATCATATGACTGATGAGTAAGCGGTAAGCCTGCACCATTACCTGCGGATTACTGCTCTTCATACTCAACACAATATTGTGATAGCTTTCTGCACGGGCAATACGCAGAAATTCCATGGCACTTTCCACCATACCAATAGCTGTATCACCATAACGGCTCATGATACGATCACTTAACGAACCATGATTAGTTCCAATACGCATCGCTGTTCCATACTCTTTACAAATTTTCACCAATGGAGTAAAGCGTTCACGGATACGTTCGATTTCCTCAACATATTCTGCATCGGTATAATCAATCTGTTCAAATTTTTTCTTGTCAACATAGTTGCCGGGGTTTACTCTCACTTTTTCAATGATCCTTGCAGCAACTTCAGCAGCATTAGGTGTAAAATGAATATCAGCAACTAACGGTGTGTTATAGCCACGTTTGCGTAATTCATTTTTAATATTGAGTAAATTTTCTGCCTCCTTTTTTGAAGGAGCTGTGATGCGAACCAGTTCAGCACCTGCTTCAATGCAGCGGATACTCTGTTCAACTGTTGCAATGGTATCCATCGTATCAGTTGTTGTCATCGTTTGAACCCTGATCGGATTAAAATTTCCGAGCAGCAGATCACCTACTTTTACTTCTTTTGTAGGCAGTCTTTTATAATCAGTTAAGGAAGGAGTATAGAGAAACATCAATTTGAAAATTGCTTAATTTGAAAATGAACAATACAGTATGCTATTGTTCTTTCAGCAAATTTAACAAAGAAACACGAGTTAGGTTGAGTAAAGGAGCTTGATTAATCTCCAAATTTTCAAATCATTTCATTTCCAAATTGTCTACCAGTCCTTCTCCGGCTGGCTTGGAACGCCGGTTTTCTTCTGCATTTTTTCCTGGAGCTGCTTTTCTTTCTGCTCAAGGGCTTTGAGGTATTGCTCAGCCTGCTTTTTGGTGAGCTTACTTTTTTGAGGTTTGGGCTGCTGGGGCTGCTCCTTTTCTTTCTTTTCTTCTTTAGGTTTTTGTTCCTTCGGTTTATCCTTTTTATTCTGCTGCGGTTCCTGTTGTTTTTTGGCTCTTAAAGCAAGTTGCAGGTTTTTCCTGATCTCCGCATCATCCGGTGTTAAACGCAAAGCTTCTTTATACGCAGTAATGGCGTCATTAAGTTTATTGTCTTTATGATACAATACTCCTTTATTGTACAAAGCCTTTGCTTTCATTTCCGGTTCAGTTGCATTTGCTGATGCTTCATCAAATGATTTAATAGCATCCTCTGTCTTTTCCTTTTTATATAAAGTATTGCCGAGGTTGAACTGTGCAATTGTGTTCGGTTTTTTATTGATCGCTTTCAGGTAAGACTCTTCTGCTTTATCATAGTTCCCGTCTTTAAAATAACGGTTGCCCTTTACCACTTCACCATTTTGGGCAAAGACGATTGCTGAGAAGAAAAGAGATAGTATCGTCAGAAAAATCTTCATGCTGTTTTCCGTTCGCTGATGAATGTTTCAATCATGAGCAATAATAAAGCCAACGCAAGAAACCAGATAAAATAATTATTGTAGTTGGTATTACTTACTTCTCCGTCAGTGCCTTTCTTTTCGATCTGATTAATTACTGCTGTTACTTCTTTTAATAAAGCATCCATGTTCTGCATGTTTCCATATAAACCACCGTTGGTAACAGCCATTTGTTTTAATAACGTTTCATTGAGTTTTGTTACAACCGTTTGTCCGGCTTTATCTTTCTTGTATTCGGTTGTTCCGGGTTCGGTAATAGGACTTCCTTCAACAGTACCCAGTCCGATTGCAATTAATAAAATGCCCCTGTCTTTTAATTGTTTGGCCATGGTGAGGGCTGATTCATCATGATCTTCCCCATCTGTGATCAGTAACACAACTTTATAACGCTTACCCTGCTGCGGAAAACTTTCTGCTGCTAATCTTAATGCCTCTCCAATCACTGTCCCCTGTGTGGGTACTGCATCAGGAGCAGCAGATTGTACAAACAGGTTGGCTGCGCCTTGATCTGCGGTTAAGGGCATGGGCAGATACGCTTTGCCTGCAAACCAGATCAATGCAATCCTGTCGTCGGGTAACTGTTCTAATAATTTACTGACGAATTGTTTTGATTTTTCAAGCCGGTTGGGTTTGATATCATCGGCCAGCATACTCTTACTTACATCCATTGCAATAACGATATCCCTTCCTTTGCGGTTAACATCTTCTGCTTTTCCGGCACTCCGGAGATTGGCAGCACCTAAAGCTGTAAAAGCCATGGCGGCAAGAATCAAATAAAATTTGGTTGAAAATTTCTTTACTGAATGATTGGCGGTTAAAAGGTTCACCAACTGTTCATCTCCAATCTTCTTTTTTGTTTTCTTTTTCCACCTGCGGTTGAGCACAAATAAAATCACTGCCGGAATGAGTAAAACCAGCAATAACAGATATTCGATATGTGCGAAGGAAAACAAGGTTACAGTTTCAGATTACAAGATACAAGATTATGGATACAGCTGCTTTCAAACAAAAGTTAAGCCAGAATAGACTGATTAACTTAAAATTTAAGACTGACAGCTTTTACTTCTTCCCTTCCATAAACTCGTAATGCTTCAGAATTGCTTTCAGCAGGTCCATCCTGTTTTTAAACATGGGATAATCTTTATCAGGAGTTTGAACCATTAACACAAAGAAATAGGGGTGGCGGTTTTCTTCAATCCATCCAACTACCCATCCAATATTTCCACCTTTTTCATCAAAGCCCCAACCGGTTTTGTAACTCAGTTTATACAGGCTGTTATCTTCCATCAGCATCACTTTACGAACAACCTGCTGGGTTCGTTTCTGAAAAGGCAATTGTTCAAAGTATAACCGTTTTACCAATCCGAGTTGTTCGTCGGGTGAAATTTTCAGTGTATTGTTGATCCAGAAAGAATCAACCGGACCACTGATATTTTTATTACCATATTGCAAACTGTCGATCCATTGCTGCATGGTATCTTTCCCAATTCTTCTGGCTACTTCCTGGAAATAGGGTAACGAAGAAAACTTAAACGCCTGTTCCATGGTTAAATCCTGGTTCCACTCCTTCACCCATCTTTCCACCCCATCCCATTTAATCAGCATTTTCTCATCAAATATTTTTCCTGTTTCCAGTCCAATAAGTGAGTTAACAATTTTAAATGTTGATGCGGGCAAAAAACGTTTCCTGTAATTAGCCGAATCGTAAATAGTGAAGTGACCCTGACTGTTATCAAGCAACGCAAACGTTCCGGTTACTTTATACTGATCGAAATATTGTTTCAGATCATTGTCAATGGTAAAGTTATTGATGGAACAGGAGTTAAACAGGAAAAAAAATGCAACTGCAACAACAGAGATAAAACGCATAGTTTAGATTTTGCACAAAAGTAAAGTAGAATGAATCTGAATCGCCAGGAAATTATTAAAGCAGATTAGTACGGCTGTTTATACAGTTACTTTCAACACGCCTAATTCTTTCCCAACTTTTGTAAAGGCCGCAATAGCTTTATCCAGGTGCTGCTTTTCATGAGCGGCACTTAACTGCACCCTTATTCTTGCCTGCCCTTTTGCCACAACAGGGAAAAAGAATCCAATTACATAAATCCCTTCTTCCAGCAACCTCGCAGCAAAGTTTTGTGCAACTACTGCATCGTATAACATAATAGGCACAATGGGATGTTCGCCGGGTTTAATATCAAAACCGGCAGCTGTCATTTTACTTCTAAAATATTTTGTATTTACTTCTAACTGATCTCTCAGTTCAGTTGTTTCACTTAATAAATCCATCACGGCAATGGAAGCTCCCACAATACTTGGAGCCAGTGTATTTGAAAACAAATAAGGTCTTGAACGCTGGCGCAGCATTTCAATCACTTCTTTACGGCCACTTGTAAATCCACCGCTTGCGCCGCCCAAAGCCTTGCCTAATGTACCGGTAATGATATCAATCTTACCCATTACTCCACGATACTCATGAGTACCTCTTCCCGTTTTACCAAGGAACCCGCTTGAGTGACATTCATCCACCATTATTGCAGCATCATACTTTTCGGCAAGTACAACAATCTTATCCAGCTGGGCAATGGTTCCATCCATACTGAAGCTGCCGTCGGTTACAATTACCCTGCTTCTGGCACCGGCTGCTTCAATCAGTTTAGCCTCCAGGTCGTCCATATTATTATGTTCGTAACGCAAGCGCTGGGCTTTGCACAAACGAACCCCGTCAATAATACTTGCATGATTCAATGCATCACTGATGATAGCATCCTCTTCACCAAACAAAGGCTCAAATACGCCGCCATTGGCATCAAAAGCCGCAGCGTATAAAATCGTATCCTCTGTTCCAAGAAATTTAGAAATTTTGACTTCCAGTTCTTTATGTATATCCTGTGTGCCGCAGATAAAGCGTACACTGCTCATACCATATCCCC
>JBEBHT010000341.1:0-4546 GCA_040081135.1 Lacibacter sp.
GGGGCCGCTTTCGATAAGTCAACCACACTCACCAGTGGATGCCTTGTTTCATTGGAGTTGAAAACATTGTAATCGTTGATGGTTTCAAATCTTCGCATCTCAGTCATAGCAAAATTGTTTACTCTATCAAAACTACAGATTTCCTGAACTGTTACCCAGCCATCACAGCCAAAACAGTAATCTTGGTAGGTAAAACAGTAATCTGTATACCACCCGGTCAGGAAAATGCGAAGAACTTTGTATGTAAAACAAATACGTGTATGAAAGTATCAATTCTCGGACTGTGTTTCTTAGTAATGAGTATGCAATCATCTTATGCGCAGCAGCCACCAACAGAGACAATCAAAACTGCCACTGTTAGTACACCTGAACAGCAGGAAATCATTAACCTTTCAAAAAAGAAATGGAATTGGATGGCTGAAAAGAATGTTGATTCTTTAAATATACTATTTGATGAAAAATCCATGTTTATTCATATGGGAGGAACCTGGGGGAAAACACAGGAACTCAATACTATTAAAGAAGGAGGTATCTGGTACAAGAAAGCCGAGGTTTACTCAGTGGTAGTGAACATGTTCGGCAATACAGCCATACTGCTCAACGACATTGACCTCGTAGCAGTAGTGGGTGGAAATGAAGTGATTAATCCTTTTATGGTTACCGAGGTATATATCAAAGAAAATGGCAAATGGAAGATGGGCTCACTCACTTTTTCGCACTTACGCAGGCCGGTTAAAATGAATAGCGCTAACCAATAAAATTTCTTTCATTCCGTTCCCGTTGGTCTTCACAAAACAGGCATTCATATAATTGCAGTTGAATTATGCTTTTATGTTTTGGAGAATAGCTAACTTCCGTAAAAGTATTCCATTATGGCAGCAATTAGTTTGAACGTAAATGGTAAAACGCTATCGGTTGATGTAGATCCGGCAACACCTCTTTTATGGGTGCTGAGAGATCATTTAAATCTTGTTGGTACAAAATTTGGCTGCGGCATGGCGCAATGCGGTGCATGTACTGTTCACTTAAATGGTACAGCCGTACGTTCCTGCTCACTACCGGTTTCTGCTGTAAAAAATAATGCAATTGTTACCATAGAAGGGTTAAGCGAAAAAGGTGATCATCCTTTGCAACAGGCATGGGAAGAACTTGATGTTTCTCAATGTGGTTATTGCCAGGCTGGCCAGATCATGAGTGCCGCTGCCTTATTAAAACGCAATGCAAAGCCAACAGATAAGGATATTGATAATGCGATGTCGGGAAATATTTGCAGGTGCGGAACACATGTCCGCATCCGGAAAGCAATTCATTTAGCAGCCAAACAACAAAGCAAAAAATAATCATGGCAACAACACATACAAGAAGAAACTTTCTGAAGGTATCTGCTTTATCAGGTGGCGGTATGCTCATCAGTTTTAGTTTGTTCAACCTGTCTGCAGAAGCAAATGCGTTGGAAGAAATGGTGTTTGCACCGAATGCTTATATCAAAATTGCTGCTGATGGTACGATTGTGTTACTGGCACCAAACCCGGAAATTGGCCAAGGTGTAAAAACTTCTTTGCCAATGATCATTGCAGAAGAGCTGGGAGTAGATTGGAAAAAAATCAAAGTTGAATTGGCACCATTACACAGTCAAATGGGCAGACAAACTGCCGGTGGCAGCGGATCAGTAAGAGGACGGTTTACAGAGTTGCGAACAGTGGGAGCAACAGCACGTGAAATGTTAACGACTGCAGCAGCACAGCAATGGAATGTTCCTGTAACTGAATGCACAGTTGAAAATGGAGAAGTAATCCATAAAGCAAGCGGAAAAAAATTAAGTTATGCATCGCTGGCATCTGCAGCAGCGAAACTGGAAGTGCCGGCTAAACCAACCTTAAAAGATCCGAAAGAATTTAAACTGATCGGCACACGTGTAAATGATGTTGATGCGCATAAAATTGTAACCGGCCAGCCGTTGTTTGGAATTGATACAAGAAGAGAAGGAATGCTTTTCGCCATGGTAAGCCGTGCGCCTGCCTATGGAAAAACATTGGGGGAAGTAAACGATGCTGCTGCGTTGAAAATTGAAGGGGTAAAAAAAGTAGTGAAGATCAAGAATGCGGTTGCTGTGCTTGCAACATCTACATGGGCTGCCAAAAAAGGAAGAGATGCATTGGTGATTCAATGGAATGCAGGAGAAAAATTAGAAAACAGTGCAGAACATTTTGTAACGTTTAAAGCCTTGCTTGAAAAACCTGCACCAACAGCACCTGCCAGGAATGATGGAGATGTTGATGCAGCGAAACAAGGTGCTGCAAAAATTCTTGATGTAACATATGAAATACCTGCACTGTCGCACGGACAGATGGAGCCGCTGAATTTTTATGCGAATGTGCAAAACGGTAAGGTAGAATTGTTTGGTCCAACGCAAGTGCCCGGTTCGGTAAGAAGCGAAGTATCAAAACTCTTAGGAATAGCTGAAGAGAACATTACCATTTCATCGCCTCGTCAGGGTGGTGGCTTTGGTCGAAAGTTAATGACCGATAATGGCGTTGAAGCTGCGTTGATTTCAGCCGCAGCGCAATGCCCTGTGCAGGTGCAGTGGACACGTGAAGATGATATGCAGAATGATTTTTATCGTCCGGCAGAAATGTGGAGATACCGTGCAGCACTTTCAGCTGATAATTTATTATCGTGGCATCAATCGGGTGTGGGCATTGGTCGTGGTGTGCGTGGCGACAGTTATGTTGCAGGAGCTGTTGCAAACTACCGTGCAGAAGGGCAAGGCTTCACAAGTAATACACCAACAGGTTGGTGGAGAGCACCCGGTGCAAACACATTAGCATTTGTTGCCGAAAGTTTTATGGATGAAGTATGCACCGCATTGAAAAAAGATCCGGTTGCATTTCGTTTGGAATTGTTGAAAAAAGCAAAAGAACAAACTGTTGGAAAAATTAATTACGATCCGGAGAAATATAAAAGTGTGATTGAACTTGTAGTGAAGATGAGTAAGTGGGGTACAAAAACACCCGGCGTATTCAGAGGTTTTTCAACCTGGTTTTCCTTTGGTTCTTATGTAGCGCAGGTAGTTGATGTGCAGATGGTAGATGGACAACCGAAAGTGAAGAAAGTGTATTGTGCAGTAAACTGTGGTCGTGTAATTAATTTGAGCGGTGCAGAAAACCAGGTGCAGGGTTCAATTGTTGATGGCATCAGTCATGCTATGTTCCCGAAAGTAACTTTTGTGAATGGAGCTGTGGCCGAAACAAATTTTCATCTGTATAAGTTTCTACGCATGAAAGATGCACCATCAGAAATTGATGTACAATTTGTGGAATCGGATGAAGCCCCAACCGGTTTAGGTGAGCCAGCTTTACCGCCTGTTGCAGCAGCACTTGCCAATGCAATTTTTGCAGCAACCGGAAAACGATTACGCAAGTTGCCATTTGCAGACCATCTGGGCTAGATCAGCTTCATATATTTGATGCAGTGAGCCGTGGTTGATGGAATCGGAAATGCATTATATAGGGCCATTGGCAAACGTTTTTACAATCAGCCCTTTTCAGCTGAGTTTCAAAAAAATCATAACAGATTTTTAAAAAAATACATACTGTCGTTTTGTGAAATTGTAAAGCAATTAAACGTAAGTGAACTATGAAAATGATACTTGTAACCTTTGCAGTTTCTACATTGGCTATAACAGTACTTTCCTTTGATCAGAATTTTGATTTAAAGGCGAGTGTTAAACGTGGTAAAACTATTTACGAAACAAGCTGCATTACCTGCCACATGGCAGAGGGGATAGGTCTTGAAGGCGTTTACCCTCCTTTAGTAAAATCAAAAAGCCTGGCTGATAAGAATCGTTTGATTAAAGTGATTGTGCAGGGTATAAGAGGTCCGTCAAAAGTGAATGGTGTAGAATATAATGGAGAAATGGCCGGCATCGTTCTTACCAATGAACAGGCGGCAGATGTTGCAAACTATGTTCGTAATTCATGGGGCAATAAAGCTCCTGCTATCTTACCTTCACAGGTGCAACCTGCATTAAAGGTTCAGATAAAAGGATATCAAAAGTATTAAAGAGAGTAATCGTAAACAGTGTACTTCTTTTTGAAAGAGAATGACAAAAGAAATAAACGAAATAATTGCTGCTTATAAACGGGCACAACAAAAAGGAAATAAAGCGGCCCTTGCTACTGTTGTGTACGTTGAAGGTTCATCCTACAGAAGGCCCGGTGCTCGTATGCTGGTGGAAGACGATGGACGAATGACCGGCGCAATAAGCGGCGGATGCCTGGAAGGTGATGCGTTACGCAAAGCGTTGCTGGCAATTCATCAAAACCAAAACAAACTCGTTACCTACAATACACTGGAAGAAGATGATGTTGAGTTTGGGGTACAGTTAGGATGCAATGGTATTGTACATATTTTATTTGAACCGATTGATCCGCAGGATGAAAATAATCCCATCGCATTGCTGGAGAGATCACAGCTGTTTCGAAAAGAAACAGTTTTGGTAACATTATTTTCATTGCACAACTTTCACGGTCATCAACCCGGCACT
>JBEBHT010000342.1:0-4497 GCA_040081135.1 Lacibacter sp.
AAAGAATTTAAAAGTGGTATACGGCTGCAGGCAGGAATGGATAACATCTTTAATTACCAGGATGCAGGGTATCTGCCCAACCTTCCCGGCAGAGTAATGTATGCATCAGTCCAATATAATTTTATGCGTAAACAATAAAAAGAAACAATAAAAAAACAAGTAATGAAAACAAAATTCATCCTATCAACAGCAGTTGCAGCAGTAATGATTCTGAGTGCATGTAAGAAAGACAAAACACCGGCACAACCAGCTGATCCCGGTGCATATAAAGTAGAGGTTAGTGGCAAAATTGTTACAGTGAAAAACCTTCCTGCAGATACAATTGTTATGGTTACTGCAATGGGCCAGCCAGTTGGAACAGGTCATTACAGTTTCTTCAGCTTAGAAACCAACCAATGGATTGCCAACAGTGATTCAGCTACAACAAAATGGGATCTTGCATTTGCAGGTTCAACCATTCGTGTAAACAATGCAACAAGTGGCCCGGGCACCGGAGGTGCTTTTGTTCAGATTGCTAATTTTGCTGATGTAACAAGCGTATCAGTTGATTCAACTTTTCGTATCGATAATCACCCCGTAGGTTATGCCATCGTGAAAGGTTCAGGCAAAGGATGGTACAATTATGATGGTGTAAATGTATTGCTGACTCCTATTGCAGGCCGTACACTCATCGTCCGCACTGCAAGTGGCAAATATGCAAAAGTGGAGATCCTCAATTTCTATAAAGGTGGGGTTACATTGCCAACAACTGCAACCGATGCTGATAAAACTTATAAACAGCGTTATTATACTTTCCGTTATACATTTCAGGCAAACGGAAGCACAACTTTCTAATTGTTGACTAAAGTGGTAAAAAGCCTCCGGAATACGGGGGCTTTTTGGTTTTCAATCACCCCCGAACTTTCTTACCTTTGGCCACTTTTATAAAACTAAGACAGGAGAGAATCATGAGTGTGAAGTACAGAGAATTTTCGCAGTTGAATCTGCCCTCCATTGAACAGGAGATTTTAGCCAGGTGGGAAGCTGAACAGGCATTTGAAAAAAGTATTGCAGTGCGGGAAGGCGCCAAACCCTTTGTGTTTTTTGAAGGGCCGCCCAGCGCCAATGGTATGCCCGGTATTCACCACGTTATTTCCAGAACGCTGAAAGATTTGGTTTGCCGCTACAAAACCATGAAAGGTTTCCAGGTAAAACGCAAGGGCGGTTGGGATACGCATGGATTGCCGATTGAACTCGGAGTGGAAAAAGAGCTGGGCATTACCAAGGAAGATATTGGTGTGAAGATTTCAGTAGAAGACTACAACAAAAAATGCCGTGAAGCGGTATTGCGTTATAAAGACAAGTGGGATGATATTACTAAAAAGATGGGATACTGGGTTGATCTGAATGATCCCTATATTACTTTCAAGAATGAATACATCGAAACACTCTGGTGGTTGCTGCAACAGTTGTACAAAAAAGGACTGCTGTATGAAAGTGTAAGTATTCAGCCATACTCACCTGCAGCAGGTACAGGGTTAAGCTCACATGAATTAAATCAGCCCGGAACTTATAAAGATGTAAAGGATACTTCTGCTGTGGCCATGTTCAGGGCAGTAAAGAATGAACGCAGCCTGTTTTTGTTTGATGCATTATCACCAAAGGGTCAGCCAGCGAGCAGTGAGTTATATTTCCTTGCCTGGACAACCACACCATGGACACTTCCTTCCAATCTCGGCTTAACTGTTGGTCCAAACATTGACTATGTATTGGTAAAAACATTCAATCCTTACAGCAGTAAACCCTGCGCCGTTGTATTAGCGAAAGCATTGCTGCATAAATATTTTCCTGAGCATGTAGATGAATTTGAAGAAGGTGCAGAAATTTATGACGCAGTCAACAACTGGTTTAATCATGGAAGTGATGAATTCCTGGTTGAAAAGAAGGTTGAATTAAAATCTGCATTCGATGCACTGGTTAAGAAAAAACAACTGCCTTATAAAATCGTAACCACATTCAAAGGAAAAGAAATTGAAGAATGCCGTTACGAACAGTTGCTTCCTTACGAAGCAAACAAAGAAACCGGCGGCGATTCATTCCGTGTTATCCCCGGCGATTTTGTAACTACGGAAGATGGTACAGGTATCGTTCATACTGCTCCTGCTTTTGGTGCAGATGATTACAGGGTAGGAAAGAAATTTGGCATTGGTATTCTCACAATGGTTGATCGTGAAGGAAAGTTCCTTGATGGTATGGGCGAATTCAGCAACCGTTATGTAAAGAATTACAAAGACGATCCCAATTATGAGGATGTGAATGTGGACATCTGCGTAAAACTCAAAAAAGAAAACAGAGCATTTAAAGTAGAGAAATACGAACACAGTTATCCGCATTGCTGGAGAACTGATAAACCGATTCTGTATTATCCGTTGGATGCTTGGTTCATTAAAACAACAGCGATCAAAGACAGGATGGTTGAATTAAATAAAACCATCAACTGGAAACCAAAATCAACAGGTGAAGGCCGCTTTGGTAACTGGTTAGAGAATTTGGTTGACTGGAACCTGAGCCGTTCACGTTTTTGGGGTACAGCATTACCGATCTGGAAAACAGAAGATGGTACAGAAGAAATTTGCATCGGCACAATTGAAGAATTAAAAACAGAAGCTGAAAAGGCAGATAAAGTGCTGGGCACTCACAACTCAAAACTCACCACAGACGATTTAGATTTACACAAACCATATGTTGACGATATCATTTTTGTGAGCGACAGCGGCAAGCCAATGAAACGTGTTCCTGATCTCATTGATGTTTGGTTCGACAGTGGCGCCATGCCTTATGCACAATGGGGCTTGGATCATGAAAAGGTGAAGAAAGGAGAAAAGTATCCGTTCAAATTACCTGCAGGTGTAAATAATTTTGAAGATCTCTATCCTGCAAGTTTTATTGCAGAAGGAGTGGATCAAACAAGAGGTTGGTTTTATACACTGCATGCTATTTCTTCATTAGTTTATGACAGTGTTGCTTACCAAACAGTAGTGAGTAATGGTTTAGTGCTCGATAAGAACGGCAACAAAATGAGTAAGCGTTTGGGTAATGTGGTTGATCCCTTTGAAACCATTTCAAAATTTGGAGCTGATGCAACACGCTGGTATCTTATCACCAATGCATCACCCTGGGATAATTTAAAGTTTGATATTGAAGGCATCAAAGAAGTGCAACGTAAATTCTTTGGTACACTTTATAATACTTATCAGTTTTTTGCTTTGTATGCAAACGTCGATGGCTTTGACTTAAAAGAAGCGGCTATTCCGTTGAAAGAGCGTCCGGAAATTGACCGCTGGATTTTATCATCACTTCATACACTCATTAAAAAAGTGAATGAAGCAATGGATGATTATGAACCAACACAGGCTGGCCGTTTGATTGAAGAATTTGTAGATGCACATCTCAGCAACTGGTATGTACGTTTATGCCGCCGCCGTTTCTGGAAAGGAGAGTATGAGCAGGATAAGATCAGTGCTTACCAAACTTTATATGAATGTATTGAAACAGTATTGCTACTGATGGCACCTGTATCACCGTTCTTCAGCGATGCAATTTTTTCAGAGCTGAACAAAGTGAGCAACCGCTTCAAAGCTGACTCTATTCATCATGTAGATTTTCCTGTTGCCAATGAATCAATCATTGATGCAGCATTGGAAGAACGTATGCAGCTGGCACAGGATGCTTCATCGTTAGTACTGTCACTCCGCAAAAAAGTGAATATCAAGGTTCGTCAACCATTGCAGAAAGTAATGATTCCAGTATTGAGCACAACCATGAAGGAACAGTTTGAAAAAGTGGAAGATATTATTAAGAGCGAGGTAAATGTGAAGGAAATTGAATACCTCACAGCTGATAATTCCTTCATTAAAAAGAAGATCAAACCCAACTTTGTAGCCCTGGGTAAAAAGATGGGAGCAAAGATGAAAGCAGTGTCGGCGGCACTGGCTCAGTTCACACAGGAGCAGATCAGCCAGTTTGAAAAAGAAACTGTTTATAACCTGTTGATAGAGAATGAAACTGTTCCACTATATTTGACAGATGTAGAAATTGTGAGCGAGGATGTGCCGGGATGGATGGTAACCAATAAGGGAGCGGTTACCGTGGCACTGGACGTAACAGTTACGCCAGAATTGCAGGATGAAGGGAACGCAAGGGAACTGGTGAACCGGATTCAAAAGATCCGGAAAGAGAGTGGATTTGATCTGACAGACCGAATTGCAGTGCAGGTAAGCGATGAAGAAAAGCTGCGATCTTCCATCACTCAATTTAAATCCTATATTTGCGCCGAAATTTTGGCAGATAATCTCGACCTTGTGCCGCAATTAAAGGATGGCATTGAAGTTGAGATAAATGACATTCTTATAAAAGTACAAGTATCCAAAAAAGGAGGATAGAATGGCAATAAAAAAGAAAGCAGCAAAACCTGCTCCCAAGAAAGTAGCGAAACCTGTTGCTAAAAAAACAGTAAAG
>JBEBHT010000343.1:0-4497 GCA_040081135.1 Lacibacter sp.
ATCATGATGTTCCATGGAATTCGGGTAACGACTTAGGAGGTGTGTCACTTAATATTGAACAAAAAATAGGAGCCGGTACGCTTACCTCAACTACAGCCTGGCGCTATTGGGATTGGGATCCGTCCAACGACAGAGACTTTACTGGTTTACAGGCTTTGGCAAAATCGCAAAACCCGGCCAAGCACCGGAACTGGTCGCAGGAGATTCGTTATGCAGGCCAGTTATCTTCCAGCCTTAGCGGTGTGATTGGTGTATTTTATATTGATCAGGAAGTTAAGATTGACGGCACTGAAGAGTCTGGCAAGGATCAGTGGCGCTTTTCACAAAGCTCAACAAACAGTCTCTGGAAAACACCGGGTCTTTTTGAAGGATACGGTATTTACACAAAGGCTTCCATCAAATCGAAGAGTGCTGCTGCATTCACAAATATTGATTGGGAAATTATAAAAGGATTACACATATTGCCAGGTCTTCGTTATAACTACGATAAGAAAGATGTTGTCTATAATCGTGTAGCTAAAGGTGGCCTGGATACCGCTACGTATAATGGAACAACTGCCCAAAAGACAACCTTACAGGGTTTTAAAAAAGGAGTTTATACCAGTCAGGCTTATGTTGCAAGTGCAGATGAGAACAACTTCACTTACCAGCTTACAGTTGCATACAGAGCCAATAAATATATGAATGCTTTTGCAACTTATTCCACCAGTTTTAAACCTGTAGGTGTAAATGTGGCTGGTCTTCCTACAGTCAATGGTGAAGCGGCAACTAACCTGGCGGTCATAAAACCAGAGGATGTGAAACATTTTGAAGTTGGTGTTAAGACAAATCCAACGGATGATTTTACGTTTAATGTTGTATACCACAACTCAAATATTAAGAATTATCAGACGAATGTTCAATCACCTGAATTAGGCGTTAACCGTGGCTATATTGCCAATGCAGAAGAGGTAAATGTAAAAGGCCTTGAGGTTGACGCAAATATTAAAGCAAATAATTATTTCTTGTTTTATGGAGCCTTGGCCTATACCGATGCTAAGTATGTAAAATTTACAAACGCTCCGCTTCCGCTTGAAGAAACAGGCTTAACAGAGAATGGAGTGCAGAAAGCATTCAAAGATATTTCTGGTGGAGCACTTCCCGGTATATCTAAATGGGCCGGATCATTAGGCTGTGAGTTTACTGCACCAACCTCAGTATTAGGTAAGCCGGGTAAATTCTTTATAGCCTTAGAAAGTTTCTATCGTTCATCGTTCTCATCAAGCCCATCTCCATCAGCATTTCTGAATATTGATGGCTATACAATTGTGAATGGAAGAATTGGTTTCCGTGTTAATAACGAAGGTTTCTCTGCCTTTATCTGGGGACGAAATATTTTTAATAAAAACTATTACGAGCAACTTTTGCCTGCAGGTGGCAATGCCGGACATTATGGAGCTGTATTGGGAGATCAGGCAACGTATGGTATCACATTGCGTTACTCATTATAATGCGGGATGACTGTAATAAAAAGGTTTCATATAGCAAGCATTCGTAAGAATAAGCAGGCGTCCTGTCCCGATATTCATCTGTGTACAAAAGAAAATTATTTCACTACCGTTAGTTTACCAAAAAAATTAAAAACGACAGCTTAAAATCTGTTTTTCTGATTCCTGAAAAGGCTTTAGCCTGTACCTTCGCAGCTTTACAATCAGATCAACCAGAAAGCAATGAGCAAAAGACATCCGCAAACAGATGCCATTCGTTTACAAACAAAACGGACGAACGAAAAAGAACATTCCACACCCTTATTCTTAACCAGCAGTTTTACGTATGATTCTGCAGAAGATATGGCGGCTGCTTTTGCTGATGACAGTCTTGATGTAAATATCTATTCCCGGTTTTCTAACCCAACTGTTGATGAGTTTATAAATAAGATTGCTGCTTTAGAAGGAGCAGAAGATGGCATTGCAACAGGAACAGGAATGGCTGCTGTATTCTCCACCTTCATGACTTTTCTCAGCAAGGGCGATCATATCATTTCTGCTTCGGCGGTATTTGGTTCTACACATACCATCCTCACAAAATATTTACCGAAGTGGGGATTTGAATCCTCTTACTTTGATATGAATGCGCCTGAAACAATTGAAGCGCTTATCAAACCAAATACAAAACTGTTGTATGTTGAAACGCCTTCTAATCCCGGTTTAGATATCATCGATCTCGAATATGTTGCAGCAATTTGTAAGAAGCACAATATTTTATTTGTAGTTGATAATTGTTTTGCAACTCCTGCTGTGCAGCAGCCAATAAAATTTGGTGCTGATTTGGTTTTGCATTCTGCCACGAAGTTTATTGATGGACAGGGAAGAGTATTGGGTGGAGTAGTGGTAGGTAAAAAAGAATTGATTCATGATCTGTATTTGTTTGTCCGCAATACGGGTCCTTCATTAAGTCCGTTCAATGCATGGGTGTTAACGAAGAGTTTGGAAACCTTGTTTATCCGTATGGACAAACATGCTGATAACGCATTACAGCTGGCAAAGAAATTAGAAACAAATCCAAAACTGAACTGGGTAAAGTATCCATTTCTTCCATCGCATCCGCAACATGCAATTGCTGTAAAGCAAATGAGTAATGGAGGTGGTATCGTTACGTTTGAATTAAAAGGTGGAATAGAAAGCGGAAGGAAGTTTTTAAACGCACTGGAAATGTTGTCGATGACAAATAATCTGGGCGACAGCAGAAGCATTGCATCTCATCCTGCATCAACAACACATTCAAAACTTTCTGTTGATGAAAAGAAAGCAGTTGGAATTACCGATGGGCTTGTACGTATTTCTGTTGGCTTAGAACATATCAGTGATATTATTACTGATATTGAACAGGCGCTGGAGAAGAGTTGACCGAAGTCTGGCCGCTTTGAGCGGCCTGACTTCGTACAAAAAAAATCCCCGGCCAATAATGCGCCGGGAATCTATATCACCTGATAAAACCAAAACTTCTTTATTTCGAAGGAATTGTTTCGTTAGTCCCTTTTACTTTTTTCAGCAACATAATATAACCGCAGCAATCTTTCTTTCCTTTATTAACCTGCACCGGTTTAATCATATGCCATTCTGAAACTTTGGGCATAAAGCCATAGCTGATAATATTGCCATCTGTATAACCGTATAATTTTTTGTAGTACACTTGTTTTTCATCATAGTCATACATTCTTACTTCATGCAGTTTACTGCTTGGGTCGCCAATGAAAACAATCTGGTACCATGCGCCTTGTGTAAGGGGAACAATCACGGGCATTTCAAATTCACTTTCCATGCTCATGCTGGCTTCTTTCAAAACAACAAAGCCACTGCTCTCAAAAGTTTTCTTTAAACTGTCTACCTGTGCTGTAATTGATTGATTGCCGCAACTGCGCTGACGGATAACATCCTGTGCTTGTGAAGTAAAGACGCCCAGAGTAAGGGCAATGATGAAAAGAAAGGTTTTCATTTTGGGCGGATTATTAATTTTTCTGCTGTTTATCAGAGGATTTGGGTACGTTTTCAAAGACAAGATACCGCATTTAATATGATATTGGAAGCTTTTCATGGCTATGTTTTATTACTACGTAGGAACTCTTATGGTTGAATATGTGGTTTTTACCAAATCAAGATAGCAATAAACAAGCCCAAATGCAAGCATTATCCTTTATAGGTATAAAAAGAGTTGGCCTGAGCTGTACAGGTCAATACCAGGTCGTTAATACATACATGCGACGGGAGAGTGGTTGTATAATAAATCACTTCCGCTACATCTTTAGCGCTAAGTGCTTTGTATCCTTCATAAACTGCAGCAGCTTTTTGTTCATCACCTTTAAAACGGATCATTGAGAATTCTGTTTCAGCGGCACCCGGATGGATTGAAGTAACTTTAATTTGATGACGTAATAAATCAATCCGCATGCCACGGCTGATGCTGTCAACAGCTGCTTTACTTGCACAATACACATTGCCTTTTTCATAGGCTTCTTTGCCGGCAGTTGAACCCAGGTTAATGATATGCCCTTTCTTATGATGAATCATAAAAGGGATTACAGCACGGCTTACATATAATAAGCCTTTGAGATTTGTGTTGATCATCGTTTCCCAATCATCAAAATCTGCTTCGTCAAAATAATCACGACCCAAAGCAAGCCCTGCATTATTAATTAATACATCTATATTTCTCCAGTCTTCGGGCAGATGGCTGACAGCATCAAATACTTCTTTTTTATTCTGTACATCAAAGGCAAGAATATAAACATGTACTTTAAATCTTACTTCCAGCTCATGCTTCAATTCTTCGAGACGGTCTTTCCTTCTGCCATTGAGAATTAAACTGCAATTATTAGAAGCAAATAACTCTGCACAGGCTTTGCCAAACCCGGAAGTAGCTCCGGTAATAAAAATGGTCTTACTCATGGAATGAAAGTACTTAGAAACTGAATTGGATGGATAAAATTTTTACTGAAACGGATGATAATTGTTCACTCTT
>JBEBHT010000344.1:0-4483 GCA_040081135.1 Lacibacter sp.
GTGTTAACCCACGAAGGGATTGATATTGAAACATCCTGATTAAAACTCAAGTATAAATCCAATTGTTGGCGTTACACTGGGATCATTGTTTTGCAGAATGAGCGGAATAGCGTTGCTGCCATCAAATGCAACAGGTTTATTGTTTGTACTTGCAAATGCTGAGTTATCTGCAGTACGTTTAAATGTGTACTGCGGAAATGCCGGGCTCTTTGCCAAGTACCAGTTACTCACATCGAGAAAAACATCCAGGGTCATTTTTTTCCAGTTCCATTTTTTATCAATACGCACATCACTTGCATGAAACACATCCAAACGGTTTTGATTGAGTTTTGCATTATCAAGAACACCTTCGCCTAAGCTGAGATAATTCTGACGGCTGGCTGTTTCATCAAACGGTGTATACGGAGCGCCTCCCTGGAAACGGAACTTTAAACCCAGTTCCCAGTTGCGAGGAAATTTATAACCCCATGTAACACTTAAGAGATGACGGTTATCCCATGCACTCGAAACATAGTTGCCATCAGCTCCACTAAACTGGCTTACAAATAATGTATAACTGAATACACCATAAAAACGTCTTGTGAGTTTCTGTTGTGCAAATAATTCAACACCATAAGCTCTTCCTTTTCCTGTACTGATCACATCTTCATTTCCCAACACATTAAAATCACCGCCACGGTTAGCAAGGTTTACACCATCACGAACGCTCACCGGCATATTTCCATATTGTTTGTAAAATCCTTCAATAGTGAAACGTGTTGTAGTCTTTGGCAAAAATTCCAAGCCGATTACATAATGATCGCTTCGCTGATATTTCGCATCTTTATTTACGAGAATGCCAGCATTGTTTTCAAAACCAAGAATAGTATAAGGTGCCGTTTTGTAATAACGGCCAACACTTGCATTCAATGTCCATTCATCACTTAACACATAACTCAATCCAATGCGTGGGCTGAAGGTTTGAAACAAATTCATTCCTTTATCAGTAAATGTATTTCCATCCATTCGGATGCCGAGGTTTACACCCAGCCTGTTATCGAAGAAACGTTTCCCCGCCTGTACAAATGCTCCCAGTCTTGCAAAATTGATGGATGAGTTGAAGGATGATTTTACCTCGGGCTGAATAACATTGTTATTGGTATCTCTTACTTCAGCCCTGATTCTTGCAAAACCTTTGTTGCTGAATTGAAGGTATTGTGCAACTGCACCGTAACTCAGTTTCCATCCATCAACAGTTTGATTGACATCAAACCTGAATTTATTTTCTGTTTCGTTGGACTTTAGATCAAGTGATTGCTCAGCAGGTTTTGGATCAAGGTTATCTTCAAAACGTGTTATACCATTATTGAATGCATTACGGCTCAAAACAAAATTCATATAACCATTTTTGATAGTGCGTTTCAATGCTGCACCAACAGTATAGTTCCATTGATTGATATTGGGATTACTGTTGAGGATATAAATCTTCTCAGGAGTTGATTCAGATGGTGCTGCAAAACTGAACTCGTCTATTGCACCAACACCTAAAAAAGTCAATGTTGTTTTCTTATTGATCTGGTGAGTAACCTTGTACTGGAAATCCCAGTAGTTGGGACGGATAGGCAGGTCAATTGCTTTAAAAAGAAATTGCAGGTAACTTCTTCTTGCACTTGCAAGAAAGGTTGTCTTTTTACTTTTGCTTAAGGGGCCTTCGAGTGTTGCTGCCAGTTCTGTTGCACCTGTCTCTTATACACTTCTGTTGCAGTTAAACGTACATTACCCTGTACATGACTGCTGTTGCCTTTTTTCTGTTTGAATTCAAATACACTGCTGAGTGCATTGTCATAACGGGCATCAAAAGCCGAAGAGGAAAGTTTTACATCTTCAATAAAACTTACGTTAAGTATGCCTGTTGGCCCACCACCTGAACCCTGTGTAGCAAAATGGTTGATAACAGGAATTTCTATTCCATCCAAGTAAAAAACATTTTCGCCGGGGCCACCACCACGTATGATGATATCGTTTCTGAAGCCGCCAACGCTTCCGGCTGTTCCACCGACACCAGGCAGGGTATTGATCACACGGCTGATATCAAAATTACCGCCGGGGTTTGCTTTGATTTCTTCTGTTGTTAACCGCTGAACGCTTAAAGGTGTTTCAAGCGTAGCCACTTTCGCTGTTCGTCTTCCCGTAACTGTTATCTCACCGATTGATTTTATTTCCTGTTCAAGTTCAATGGAAAAATTAAGTTCATTCCCTGAAGTAAGAACGACATTGAAAATGGTGTACGACTTATATCCAACCCTCGTGAAGAGTATATTGTAAGAACGGGTGTCAATGTTCATGATCCGGAAACGGCCAAGCGAATCGGTGACTGTTCCAAATTCAGTATTTTCTACTTTAATACTCACACCGTATAACGGAAGCTGATTGCTTTTGTCAATTACTGTACCTGCAATAACACCTTTATTTTGTGCTGATATTGGTTCTGAAAATCCAATCAAGAGGAGGATTACGCCTGCTATAATTCTGTTCATAAGTTGTTTATTCCACTCGTGTAAAACAAGACAGTGTGTAAATTGTTTAATTTATCTTGTCGAATCTAAAAAATAATTGCACATGAGAAAACTGATTCCCGGAATATTCCTGCTGATAGCCCCTTTGATTTCAATGGCCCAAAGTAAAAAACCGCTTGATCATTCGGTTTACGACAAATGGCAGAGCGTTCAGAGTCCGCAAATAAGTAATGATGGAAAATGGGTGCTTTACATGGTTAACCCACAGGAGGGAGATGGAGAGTTGATCATTCAATCAGCCGACGGAAAATATAAAAAATCAATTGCAAGAGGATATAATTCACTTATAACACAGGACAGCCGTTTTGTGGTCTTTAAGATCCGTTCTTTATTTAAAGATACAAGAGATGCCAGGATAAAAAAGAAAAGGGCTGATGATATGCCGAAAGACAGTTTGGCAATTGTAGAGCTGGGAAAAGACAGTGTTTGGAAAGTGGCCAAAGTAAAAACATACAAAGCTCCTGAAAAAGCAAGTGGCTGGATCGCCTATCTCATGGAAAAAGCAATTCCTGAGCCACCTAAAATGCAGGTAAAACCTGATTCTGTTACACAGATTACCAGGATTGAAACGATGGCTGATTCACTGATACGTGTTGCCGACAGTTTAAAGAACAAAGCAGTTGAAGCAAGAACAAAAGGTTTAAGTGTTTTACAGCCTGTCAAGAAAGAATCAAAACCAGCAACTGTAAAACCTGCTGATGATCCTGTTGAAGAAGGTACGGAACTGGTTGTAAGAAATACTGTAACAGGTGAAGAAAAGAAATTCAAACTGGTAAGCGATTATTATTTCAGTGAAAAAGGAAATGCTTTACTGATTAAAACAACAAAGAAGAATGGCGATACATTATCAAGGACAACGGTATTGTGGATGAATACAGCATCCGGAAAAATTGATACTGTGATGAAAGGATTTAATGAAGCAAAGAATTTTGCTTTTGATGAAGAGGGAAATCAACTGGCATTTGTTGCAGAAAGAGACAGTGTAACCAAAGCATTGAAGAAGTATTATAAACTCTGGTATTATAAACCCGGTCTAGACAGTGCTAAACTGAAAGCAGACAGAAAAACAGCCGGTATAAAATCAGGCATGACGGTGAGTCCTGACTTTATGAATAAATTTAGCCAGAATGGAAAACGGTTGTTCTTTGGTTTAACACCCGTCCGTCAGCCAAAGGATACTAACATTGTTGATTTCGAAACAGCAAGACTCGATATCTGGAACTACAAGGACGATGAACTGCAGCCGCAGCAATTGTTACAGGCAACAATGGAATTACGCAGAAGTTATTTGTCCGTAATTCATGATGACGCTGTTAACACTGTTTCTTTAGCAGATGAAAACCTCGAACGCATTGAAATGGCTGATGAGGACAATGGAGATATTGCATTGGGCGAATCAAGTAAAGGTTACCGTGTACAGAACCAGTGGGAGCAGTTCAATTATCAAAAGCTGTTCCTGGTGAATGTAAAAACCGGTGAACGGAAAATGATTGCTGATAAAATAAGAGGAGGAGGAATTATTTCACCCAAAGGAAAATTTGTTGGCTGGTACGACTGGAAGGGCAGGAATTATATTGTGTATGATATAGCAACTGGTAAAACGATCAACGCTACAAAAGATATTAAAGTTCCATTGTATGATGAAGATGATGATCATCCCGATGATCCGCCGCCACATGGTATTATGGGCTGGCATGAAAATGATGCAGCAATGTATGTGTATGATAAGTTTGATATCTGGAAAGTTGATCCAACAGGCGCAGCAAAACCAGTTTGTGTTACCAATGGAATTGGCCGTAAAAAACAACTTACATTCCGCAATACTGTTTTAGACAGAGAGCAGCGGTTTATCAAAGATGGTCAAACCTTATTGCTGAATACATTTGACAATAAAGAAAAGGGCAGTGGCTGGATTGTGTATAAAGCAG
>JBEBHT010000037.1:0-18697 GCA_040081135.1 Lacibacter sp.
TATATATGCAGTTGCGGCTAATGTACAATAGTTTTTATTTGCAGGTTCATTAAATGCATCAGGACGCATTTTGTACTACCTGCACATTACGGTTAAAACTTTCATCGAGTGAAATAAATGTTTCAGTCCGTTCAATTCCTTTAATTTTCTGCAGGGCATCATGCAGTACGTAACGGAGCTGGGTAATGTCTTTACAAACCACTTCAATAAACATACTGTAATTACCTGTTGTATAATTGAGCCTTATAATCTCCGGGATATTCTGCAGGTCTTTTGCAACATTATCGTACAATGAACTCTTTTCAAGATACACCCCTACAAAAGCTGTAATATCATATCCCAGGGTTTTGAGGTCAACATTTAGTTTTGTTCCTTTTACAATTCCATGTTCCTGTAGTTTTTTAATCCGTACATGGATTGTTCCGCCTGAAACAAAAAGTTTTTTGCCTAATTCGGCATAAGAAATCTGGGCATCTTCCATCATTTCGGAAATGATTTGAAGGTCTAATTTGTCAAGATTTAATTTTGCTGGCATATTTGACAATGATTTTGATAGTTATTCAATAATTACAAGATTAGTTAAAGATAATCGAAAGTTTTAAAATAATCATTTGAAAATTTGCAATGAATGCTCTAATCACCCTACTTTTACACTGTAATCGTTCTTTGAACAACATACTGTGGAGTGATGAAATTTTTGGCAGACATGCCCTCTCGTCTCGGGGGTGGAGATAACAGGATAAATATAGCATAGAGCCGTTACGCTGTAAGGCGTGACGACCGGGGTCGACCACCGAACTTTGTGCTACAACTAACTGCTCCGTGGAGGTTCGATCCCTCCCTCTACAGCTTTTCAAGTTCTTTAAACTTTGTGGGGTGATGAAATCTTGGCAGACATACCCTCTTGTCTCGGGGGTGGAGGTTACAGGATAAATATAGCATAGAGCCGGTTGATTAGCAATAATCAATCGACCAGGGTCGACCACTGAACTTTGTGCTACAACTAACTGCTCCGTGGAGGTTCGATCCCTCCCCCTACAGCTTTTTTTCTCATGCTTATTTTTACGACTGCCTTTTGTTTATACAAAGGGCTTTTTTTTGTCCCTTCTCGAAATTAAAATACTTAATCTTTCTTTTTGCTATAAGAGTTTAGACAATTCCCTTGTCAACTAAAATTTGTATTTCATCTTAGTAATATTCTATTATTAGCAATGTCCTTATTTTTAAAATATAGAACATTAGTTGGCCGTATTGTTTCCTCATAAGTAAATATTTCCACTTCTTTGTTTTTTCAATCTAATTAAATTGCCGAACTCAACAGCTTCCTTAAGATGTAGACGAAAAGCCATCTTCCCCCCTAATATGGAGATTTTAGCTGCTTTATTTCCCTGTCCTTTCCCGTTTCTGGTTTATGAATAAGCTTTGTTGCTGAGAAGAATGCCCTTTACGTCAACTACCTGTATATATGAGTTGACGTTAGGTCTTTCAATCGGAAAAGCATTACAAATCTTTGATTGATAAATCATTTACAAATGGCAAAAAGTAAAATCACAGAAAAAATTTCAAGTTGGCTAAAAGTGCTGTTTCAATTCATTAGTCTAATCAAATTGGTAATGAGCTTTTGGAAATGAAGTCAATTAAAGGGGTAGGTTTTTTGTCCCTTTTTGGAAAAAAACTTTCCTTTTAGATTCACTCATTAATTATTACTCAGTTGGTGTTTTTTTCATTCTCTACCACCATCCGAAAACTTGAAATTGCCTTTACTGGAGCGGATTTGGAGATAAGCACTAATACTTCGTTTATTATTGAGCGTTAGTGCTATTTTCGGTTGCTCCCGCTTTCAAATTCAATACCAGTAAGGCTCTGGGAAATATTGTTAAAAAACCAAGAAAATTTGTTCTATTCTCTGGTATTTTTTTGTGGAAACAGGCTTTGCACATGCAAACGCAGGACTGTATTGAGTTTGCCCCCGATTTCCACACTCTGTTAATATTTAGGGTAATGAACATGTCAAGGAAAAAAATACTTTGTGCGCTATGAAAATAACAGAAGGAAGATATTCAAATTACTAAGGGAGAAAAAAAGGAGTTTCAAGTTACCACACCTGAAACTCCAAGAATCTTTTGAGTTTGATTCATGATTTTAGACTGGGCAATATTACCACACTTTTGGCCGCAAGACATCAACCTCAAAACTTTCACTTTTCCCCATTTTGTTAATAAGCCGATTTTTAGTCGGATATACATTCATAAAAAAAGGATCATGTTTTAAATGATCCTCAAAGAATGTACACCGGGTGTCCGAGTGGTCAGGTACGTCCCTTGCAATGATGGTACATGAGTTCGAATCTCATCCCGGTGTCTGTGCGATACACAACAAAAAAACCTTGTAAAGGCCGTTGTTGTGATGGGTACATCTACACTCCTTACATTACTGTAAAGGGGAAGGTGATACATCATCCAACTGGCGTCTTCAAGTTTCCATGTCCTGGCTGTTCAAAGTAAGGCATGGTTTTTCGGAAAAAAGTCCTGATAATTAAACAGGCACAAGATCACTCGCTACCAACGGGTGATCTTTTCCTTTTCAAAGAATTCTGTACAATGTTAATGAATTCCGGATTTGATTTCAAATATGAAACCAATTTTAAGACAGAAACTTGACAGAAACCAAACAAACGAGCAAAAGCCTACCCGTAAAAGCTCGAAACTGCCTGAAAACCTATTGTTCATTGAGTCAGGTTTATCGATTCCACTTCTCGCTTTTTTTCTCATGCTTATTTTTACGACTGCCTTTTGTTTATACAAAGGGCTTTTTTTTTGCCCCTGCTTCTCCTTCATCATTATAGAATACCATTTTGAGTTTGTACATTAAAGCACAAATTCTGCTATGACCATTGAAACGGTTCAACTTATTTCTGATAAAGTATTGTCAGAATTACAAACATTGCTGCCTGAAAACCTGAGCTACCATGGAGTTCATCATACAATTGATGTGGTAAAACAATCTCTGGCAATTGCAAAACGGGAGGGTGTCAATAAGGAAGAGGATCTGCTCCTGTTGCAGGTTGCGGCACTCTATCACGACACGGGCTTTTTACTTACTTATAAAGATCATGAAACAGAAAGCTGCAACAAGGCAAAGAAGGAGCTTCCCTTTTTTGGTTTTTCTGAAGCCCGTATTAAAAAAATCGGTGGTATGATTGAAGCTACCCGCATTCCACAAAAGCCCCGTAATTTACTGGAACAGATTATTGCAGATTCCGACCTCGATTATCTTGGCAGAAATGATTTTCAAAAAATCAGCAAGACTTTACAAACAGAATTTATATCTTATGGCATTGTAGGCAGTGAAAAAGCCTTTGAAGAATTACAACTCCGTTTTTTTGAATCCCATGAATACTTTACAAAGTCTTCGCAAAAATTGAGAGGACATGTTAAAAGCCTGCACTATGAAGAATTAAAGAAAAGCGACCTGCTGCGCCGTTAGCTAAACAACAACAAATGAATCCGTCGTTACGATTTTTAAAGCTGTTAAACATACATCCCGGAGAATGGCCATTGGTGCAAAAACTTTTTTCACTTCAGTTTTTCCAGGGAGCAGGTATTGCTTTGTTCTTTACAGCTTCCATTTCACAGTTCCTCGAGAAATTTCCTATTTCCGAACTGGCTTATGTATTTATTATTTCTGCTTTCCTTTTATGGATTGCCGGCATCGTCTGCAACAAGCTTGAACACAAACTTAGTTTACAGAAGCTGAGTGTTGTGATGACGCTGATTATGGCAACAAGCATGTTGTTTTTCTGGTTAGGTGAATTTGTATTTTCCGGTGATTGGTTTTATTATATCATGCTCGCCTGGTTTAATGTATTGTACCTTATCAATAACCTTGAGTTTTGGGGACTTGCTGCACAGCTGTACGATGTAAGGCAAAGCAAAAGACTTTTTGGTGTAATCAGTTCGGGTGACATTCCTGCAAAGTTTCTTGGTTACACCATTGCCTTACTGGCAATTCCTTTTATCGGCACACAAAACCTATTGCTTGCAGGATTTTTTGGTATGCTGTTTTCCTTGTTTTTTATCCGAAGCATCTTTCAATCAGCTGATCTTTCGAAAATTACTGCACATACACATAAAGTAAAACAGCATCAAACAGCAGGCCTGTCGGCTATGCTGCGCAACATCACCGGAAACAAGCTGATCATGCGTACAGCTATTCTTTCCATGATTGCTTTTGCCGGTTTTGTGCTAATTGAATATGCCTTTTATGCAGAAATAAAAGAATCAGACAGGTATACTTCGGATGTTTCCTTTGCTGCATTTATTGCGTTGTTTATGGGTTCTGCAAGGTTGGTGGCATGGATTTTTAAACTTGGCTTCACCAGCAGAATTGTAGCCGGCATAGGAAACAGAAACGCACTACTTATTACTCCCATTGCTGTTTTTATACTAAATGTAATTGTATTAATTGCCTTCACATACAACCAGGACAGCAAACTGATTCTGTATGTATTCGGTGTTACAGCAATCCTTGTTGATGCATTAAGAGCATCCATTAATTCACCGGTATTGCTTACAATACTTCAGCCACTTTCCACACCTGAGCGGCTAAGGGCACATAATATTGTAAAAGGCATCATGGACCCATTTGCATATTTATTTATCGGGGTTCTCCTGTATTTTCTTTATAAATGGAATTTGTATCAACTGGTTATACTCTGTTATATCATCATTACCCTTTCAGTTATCTGGGCAGTTTATGTATTCCTCATTCAGAAGCAATATTTAAAAACACTGATACAAACAATCAGCAGCAGGTATTTTACAAGGGAAGAGTTTAACGTGAATGACAAACAAACACTTGACAGGATTGCAGAGAAAATTCATACCGGAACAGAACTGGAAGTTTTATACCTGCTTAAAGTGCTGGATGATGATAAAGGTAAAATTAATGATCAGCTGGTAGCCACCGCATTGAAACATCCTTCCACAACAGTTTGCATAGCTGCATTAGATATTGCTCAGAAAAAACAGTTAACAGAAATTACCAGCGATGTTGCAGACCTTATCAGTAACAGCAGTAATTCAGCAGTGCGGGCAAAAGCCCTGCGGGTTCTTTGCTCAATTGATTTTGATTATGCTTTTGTTTCTCCTTTTCTTTCTTCCCATGATTTATTGCTGCAAGAGGCAGCTCTGATAAGCATTCTGCAATTTGGTAAAACAGAAATGGAACGCAGGCCGGCGATTGATTTATTAAAACAGTTATTATTATCAAATGACCCTTTACTACGAATCTCAGCCATTCGTTCTGTTACTGAAATTGGAAGCACTGCATTTGAGAAAGACTTTGAACACCTGCTGGATGATTCAACAATTGAAGTACAAAAAGCAGCGATTCAATCAATTGGCCCTGATTCCGGCAACAAAACAATTTTGCACTTAACTAAACTCTTCCCTTCGCTTGAAAAAGAAGTAACGGAAGCATTTGTAAAAGCCGGAAATAAAAGTCTTGCTGCAATAAAAGAATTATTGTTCAATCAAAAAATCAATCAAAAACAAAAGGAAAAGCTGATTCTTACCTGTGGAAGAATTGGTGACAGAGCTTCACAGCAGTTCCTGCTTGAACTGTTTCATTCCTTTCCTTCAGAAAGCTATACAATCATTAAAGCTTTGAACAGATCCGGTTTTCATGTTGATGCAAAAAATGCCGCTCTGATTGATGCTGTAACGCATGCTCACTTACAACGGACAGTGGAAATTTTATTCATGTTAAACCGATCACGGTCAACTCAGGAAATAAAACTGTTTATGTATGATTCTCTTCAGCTTGAGCTGTTTGATATACGGGAAGCTCTGCTTAACCTTTTTTCTTTTTACTCAGATAAAGAACAGGTAGATAAAATTAAGAAAGCATTATACTTAAATAAAAAAGAGCTGGCAGCCAATGCACTTGAGCTGATTGAAGTAACCATTAAAAAAGAATATGCTTCTACTTTCAATTCAGCATTTGAAGATACTGATCTTTCTTTTCGCTGTTTAGCTTTAAAAAAACTGATTCCTGAATCTGCCTTTGCTGATATACAAAAAGTGATCACCCGTGTTCTGAATGAAGAGAATGCTTTTTTTAATCACTGGACAAAAGCCTGTTCCCTGCACACAACAAAGCATGGCTCATTAAAAATTGACAGGGAACTGATTCATCAATACCTTCAATCAGAAAATATTTTACTGAGAGAAACTGCCGCTTATGCAGTTTCTAAACCTGAAACTAAAATACTATGAACCCATCCGCTGATAAACTATTATTGTTTGAAAAAGTATTGATCCTGAAATCGCTCAGCCTGTTTACTGAAACACCTGAAACGATTTTATCGGAGCTGGCTCCTTTACTGGAAGAAATAGAATATGAACAGGGAACTCCTGTTTTTAACGAAGGTGATATTGGCGATTCAATGTATGTGATCTACAAAGGTGAAGTAAAAATTCATAAAGGAAATTCAACACTGGCTGTATTAAAAGAAAAAGAAGTGTTTGGTGAATTGTCGTTACTTGATTCAGAAACAAGATCCGCTTCTGCAACCTGCGATACAGATTGTTTCCTGTTTAAACTTGACCAGGATCCTTTTTATGAATTGCTGGAAGCAAGACCTGAAATCGCAAGAGGATTTATTAAAATTCTCTGTCAGCGTTTACGGTTGCTGAATGAGAAAATGGTTACAGCAAGGGATTAACCGGCTTCTTTTCTTCCACAAAAAACATTTCTATATCACCAACATTTTTTGCAGAAATTTTGCCTCTGGGTGTACATGTAAACTCCCTCTGAACAAGGTAGTAAGTTGATTCAGAAATATTAACCTGTCCTGCTTCTCCTTTCTGTTCCATACGTGCAGCCATGTTTACCGTTTCACCCCAAACATCATACACGAATTTTTTTCTTCCAACAACCCCTGCTACAATTGGCCCTGAATGAATACCTACCCTGAGTGTAAAAGGAAAAGATATTTGTCCGCTGCTCTTGATTCGTTCCACTTCTTTCTGCATTTCCAGCGCTGCTCTTACAGCATCATGCGCATGTGTATTTGATTCGGTTGGAATGCCACCAACGAACATATACGCATCACCGATTGTTTTTATTTTTTCTAACCCGTACTTCTCCATAATATCATCAAACGCACCAAAGTATAAACCCAATTCTTCCACCAGCTTGCCGGGAGTAAGATAGCGGGCAGTAGAAGAGAAACCGACAATATCAGAAAAAACAACTGTAGCAGATGCATAACCTCTTGCCTTTGTCCAACCGGAGTTTTTTAACTCAATCGCTATTTCACTTGGAAGAATATTCAACAGAAGGGATTCTGTTTTTGCTTTCTCTTTTTCCAACTGCTCCTGGAATGCATTTGATTTAGTGAATGCACTTTCAACAATAAAGTAAACAATAGCTCCAATAAAAATAAAATTTAGAATAAAAAAAGTGAGACTCAGCTTCCTGGGCATTCGAAACGGTTGGTCAATAATTGTGAACTCCCAAATACCAACGCCTATAACACCAATGACAAACAGAAGAAAAAAGAACCTGGCTGTCCGCACATCAGTAAAGATCAATGCGCCCATTGCAGCAAGGATTGCACATAAACCAACCCCGCTTCCATCTACAAATCCTCCAAGTATTACATGATCGAGAAAACCAAAGAAGACAAGAATAACCAGCTGTGTTATTTTGAAGAGTTTGTAATTTTTTGAAAAGTAAAAGACGAGGATATTCAAAATGGTTGCAATAATTGATACAACAGAAACTGTTATGGCAGCTGGGTATCCAAGATATACATACACCAGGTTGTACATGATGCCGGCAATCACAATCCATAAAGACAGTTCAATAGTCATACGGCGCTTGCGCCGCTCCTGTGCTTCAAGCAGATCAAAACCAAAAATGCTTTCAATAAAATTACCCCATGCTGACATTGGCAGTTTGTTTTTTCTTTAACCAGTAAAGTGTACAGATATAAACTGCATCTAAAAGAGCAGTTGCAATTCCAAGACTGTATAAAAACCATTCCCCCTTCCATTGTGCATGATTGATACAAAACAGTGTTACCAGAAAAGTTCCCAAGCCTTTCAGCCATGCACCGGATACAGAAAAGTATTCGAGGTTTTTTGTACGCAGAAGAAGTGTTATATAAACAGACGACATGATGAGATTACACCAGTAACCTCCATAGCCGCCCATTCCGCTTTGAGGAATATCAAACTTAACACTGAAGAAATATAAGATCACCAACCATGCAACCCAGAAAGCTGCAAAAGCAATTCTGCTTGCTGTAGGTGAAACATTTAACTGCAATTGTTTGTACCCGTATTTCAATGTATAAAACACAATAAAGCAATCAAGGAAAAACCAGCTGCGGTAACCCCACACATACAGCATGCCCATATTGGAAACAAAGGTCCAGCTCCACAAGGTTTCCCAGGCAAAATTCACTGTTACTGCAATCATTGGAATTTCTACAAACTTAAACTTGCGGATATTGATGAGTACAAGAATATAAACGATCACCCATAAAAAACATCCAATCCCAAACAGGAGATGATCGAGCAATGTATAATCCTGCATATTAACAAAAGGCATAAGCGTTGGTTTTTAGTTGAAAACAGATTGATTTTTTTACCCTTTTTTGCCAAACAATTTTTTAAAGAACGATACAATCTTTAAAATAATTTTCAGCCACCATGGCTCATACGATTCCCATTTTAATCCTTCCTGGTATCTTTTAAGATCATGCTTTCGGAAACCGGCAAGTATATCCGGTTCATGCAGTTTCCATATTTCACACATCGGAGCGTTTACTTTGGCTGCATCAATAATTGAATTCACCGCCCTGCGTGCTGCTTCATTTGCACCTTCCATTGTGGCTAAGTCAGTAAATGTTTTTACATAATCTGATGCCAGAAAAAGATTGGATATTTCAGTATATGCATCCGGTCGTAAATTCCATGAGTTGACTGTATTCACCAATAGTGGCTCTTCATTTCTTTCTCTTATACCCGTTCCCGGAACTGCTTTGATATCTCCATCAATATGCCACAGAGCTGGTGTTTCTTTTGGCAGCGCCTGTTTGCCATTTACATTTAGACTATCGGTTATCTGTTTCCAGATTTCGTCTTTCAACTGATCATGTGTACATTCTTTTGCTGTTAACCCGTTTGATCCTTTCGTATCCCAGTCAGACACATCAACTGATAAAATGGTGCGGATCTTTCCATCTCCTTTTGTTCTGATATCATAATCTTTCCAGAACTGCAATTGTGAAATAGAAGTAACAGCCCACGGCGAATCAGAATAAATTGTGTGACCATCAACCAGTGTTGTTTCTTCCGGCAAATAATATTGAACGCCATTCATCCAGGCAACACTTGGTGCCAGGTTAATAATTCCCTGCAGTGTTGCATCTACAGCCAGCATCTCTTTTGTAATTATTGCTGCTGCTTTTTCAACTGGAATTGCAAGCAGATAATAATCACCCGTAGCAGTAATGGTGGTGTTGGTATTCTTATCTAAAATTTTTGCGCCAGATATTTTTCTGTCTGTCATTTCAATTCCGGTTACTTCATAGTGCCTGAAGTATTTTACGCCCTTAGCAGTTAGATAATCATACCATGGGTGTATCCATACTGAATTGGTGGGACCATTTAATACACGATCTGTATGCACATGTGGATTGGTCATATTAAAAATGAGCTGCAGAAAAATATCTCCCCCTGTTTTAGTACTGGCGAATTTCGCATTAGCTGCAACCAGTGTTCTGGTTAAACCCTGCACCAGCAATGCCCTGTAATTATCTGAAAACCGATCTGCTTCCAGGTAATCCCACCAGCTGATTTTTTCATAATCATTGGCTCTGCGTTCATAACAGGAAGTCATCAGCTGCCATACTTTCCCGGCAAAGAAATGTTTCTCTTCTTCGGTTAGGCCTGTATCAGCATGCATGGAGTTCAGCAAGGTTTTGATATCGCTTAATGTATGCGGAAAATTTACAATCGTTGTAATTGATGGCTTTCCATTCCTTGCCAGCAAAACCCTTTCTGTTGAAGTAAGATTGTCAGAAACCATTACTTCTGTTCCGTCGCTTTTTTTATACGGAATACGTTTCATGGTATCAATCACATGTTTGTAGAAGCCGGGGAAAAAACGAAAGCCATGTTCGCCCGGTAAGGGTTCATTATTTTCTGCTGCTGGCTCTTTAATATGTACACTTCTTGCTTTACCTCCGGCATATACTTTATGCCTGTCATAAACTTCTACTTCAAATCCCCTTTCAATCAGTTCATGAGCGGCACTCATGCCTGCAACTCCTCCTCCAAGTATAATTACTTTGGGCATAGTTAGTTGGTTTTACAGTTTAAGAAATAAAGTGTAAGGCGAAAGTTGGCTAGAAAATTCCCGAAGGGAGAGGATTGTGTTTAAATATAATTTGTTTTTATTGCAATTAAAAGCAAACACCCATTTGTTTTTTGCAGCTTTCTCCTGCAAAACAAAATGAGCCATTAACTTTGCCGCTCTATGGGCCAAAAGAAACTCATTCGCTTTTCTGAAATTGAAACATTTTCTAACGTATTACAATACCCGCAGGAAATGCCGGGCAACTGGAATCTTTTTTTTAAAAACAATCATCCGGTTACTTTAGAGCTTGCCTGCGGAAAAGGTGAATATGCGGTTGGCCTTGGCCGTTTATATCCGCAACGGAATTTCCTGGGAGTTGATTTAAAAGGTAACCGCATCTGGGTGGGAGCAAAAACCGCTCTAAAAGAAAATTTAAGCAATGTTGCTTTTCTCCGTTCACAGATTGACCGGATTGCGGAATATTTTGCCAAAGATGAAGTGAGTGAAATCTGGATCACTTTTCCTGACCCCCAGCTGCGTGCATCCAAACATAAAAAACGGTTAACACATCCAAAGTTCCTGCGTTTGTATCAGCAGTTTTTAAAACCCGGTGGCTTGATTCATTTAAAAACAGACTCACCGGTTTTGTATCATTTTACCAAACAGGTGATTGCTTTGTACAGCTTACCGATACATACAGATATCGATCATCTCTACAATCAAACAGAGTTGAACAATGACCTGAAAATAAAAACACATTACGAGGGATTGGATATTGCTCAAAGCAACCGCATCCATTATCTCAGCTTCTCATTACCTCAGCAGCAATTATCCGCAGAGACCGATGCACTGCTAAAACAATGGGTGTTTGATACGGAAAGAGAATAAATCTTCCCCTTCATTCAACAAAAACCAAACTGGGCGGTTAATCATTATACAGTATTTTTAAAACAATGAACAAACTTGCAGAGGGAATTGATTTTTATTATGATGAGGATGACAATATGGTCCTCACTGAAAAATATCATGAAGACCGGGGCTATTGTTGCGGACTGGGTTGCAGACATTGTCCCTTTGCGTATGAAAATGTTTCGGAGCCCCGTCGTATCTTGTTGCTGAAAGAACGAAACAATGAAGCCAAAAAAATCTCCACAACTTCTTTCGGTCAGCAAAGCCTTACCGAAGGCGAAGCCTGAACCGGGTAAACCAAAAGAATATACTTTTTTTGAAGATGTGTATGATGTAGTGCGGCAAATTCCAAAAGGCCGTGTAACATCGTATGGAGCAATCGCCGTTTATCTCGGCACAAAATTATCTGCACGCATGGTTGGCTGGGCAATGAATGGAGCAGGAAAAGTAAAACCAAAAGTTCCTGCACAAAGAGTAGTTAACCGTAATGGTATGCTCACAGGTAAAATGCATTTTGATACTCCCACGCAAATGCAGGAGCTGCTGGAAAAAGATGGCGTGAAAGTGAAAGATGATACCGTGGTTGATTTTGAAAAACGCTTCTGGGACCCGGCAACAGAACTCGGCTGAGAATATTACAATTGCAGAAACAATCTATTCACAGACAAACAACCAAAACGATGAAATCAATTCTTCTTCTCCTGCTATTACCAGTTCTGTGTTTTTCACAAACTCCTTATGATATTATTATCCGCAACGGAAAAATCATTGATGGCAGCGGCAACAGCTGGTACTATGCAGATATTGCAGTAAAAGATGGAAAGATTGTTTTGATTCAGCAACACATTACTACAGCGGCAAACAAAATAATTGACGCTAAAGGGTTGATTGTTGCGCCGGGCTTTATTGATGTACATGGACATATTGAAAGCGGCATCTTTGAACGGCCCACAGCAGACAATTATATCTATGATGGTGTTACAACTGTTATTACAGGAAACTGCGGAGGGTCAGCAGATGATCTGCATCAATTCTTCACAAGGATCGACAGCATGCATACTTCTATTAACATTGCTTCTTTAATTGGTCATAATACCATCCGCCGCCAGGTAATGGGCTTGGATAACAGGTTTGCAACTGCAGCAGAACAACTGCAAATGGAAAAGTTGATTGCCAAAGCAATGAAAGATGGTGCTGTTGGTCTTTCAACAGGGTTGATTTACCTGCCCGGTATGTACAGTAATACAGATGAAGTAATTGGCCTTGCAAAAGAAACCGCAAAATTTTACGGCATATACGCATCACATATACGTAATGAAGAAAACTCCGTGATGGAAGCTATTAATGAAGCCATTGATATTGGTAAAACGGCAATGATACCTGTACAAATTTCACATTTTAAAGTAGCAAGTCCCTCAAATTGGGGCCGCTCTGCTGAAGCATTGGCGCTGATTGAAAAAGCACGGCTCGAAGGCTATGATGTAACCATTGATCAATATCCTTATACTGCAGCCAGCACCAATCTTGGTATTCGCTTGCCCGATTGGGCCATTGCAGGCGGTGCAGATTCTACTAAGAAACGAATTAACGACCCTGTTCTTCATCAGCAAATCATCAATGATATGCTGGCACAACTTAAAAAATACAAATACAAAAACTACAGCTATGCAGTAGTGGCCAATCATGTTGCTGATACTACATTGAACGGCAAAAGTATTTCAGAAATTAATGTACTGAAAGGAAGGAAAGCCAATGCCAAACAAGAAGCGGAAACCATTCTGGATTTAATGCTGGCCGGCGGTGCACAAATGGTGTACCACATGATGAATGAAAAAGATGTGCAGTATTTTATGAAGTACCCGTACAATATGATTGGTGCAGACGGAGGAGTAAGCACAGGCAGAGGCATGCCGCATCCACGCACTTATGGAACCAATGCAAGAGTGCTTGGCAGATATGTACGTGAACAGCAGATTATTTCTCTTGAAGAAGCCATAAGAAGAATGACTTCACTTGCTGCACAGAAATTTCAGTTGAAGGATCGTGGGTTGATCAGGGAAGGAATGGCGGCTGATATTGTTGTGTTCAATGAAGCAGAAGTAACTGATAATGCCACGTTCGAAAACCCTCACCAGTTTTCAAAAGGTTTTCAGTTTGTTTTGGTGAACGGACAACTTGTGATTGATGAAGGGAAACATACCGGAACAAGAAGTGGCAGAGCATTGTTTGGGCCTGCTTATTTGTTACAATAAACTTTGTTATTGCTTTGATTTAACTCCCACACTAAATTTTACAGTATGACTATGTGGAGATGTCTCCTTCGTCGACATGACGGCACTCTGATTAATTTTACTTTTACTAATACTCAAACTGCCGTCATTTCGAATTCCGCCTTATGAGAATAGATTTATCAAACTGTTGAGGCGGAATGAGAAATCTCTACATATTTAATAATCGCCCTACCTTTCAACCATTCAAAAAAAATTCTGTAAAATTTCAATTCTATCCAGTAATTTTCAAAAAAACTGCTTTATGATGAAATCAATTTTCATTGCTTTATTATTACTGGCACTTTACCCGGTAACAGCACAGCAAATTAATCTTGCTGACAGTGTCAAAAAAGACACGATGGTTTATACACCATTCACCAGTCTTCCGCTTAAACCCGAGCGGCAGGTAAAATTCAATACCAAAGAAGGAACCTGGATGAGTGTGGATATAAGCCCGGATGGAAATACCATTGCATTTGATTTGATGGGTGATATTTATACTATTCCCATCACCGGTGGAAAAGCAACACAGATAACAAAAGGTATTGCGTATGAAACACATCCACGTTTTAGTCCCGATGGAAAAAAGATCCTGTTTACAAGCGACAGAAGCGGCAGTGATAATATCTGGTACATTGATATGGAAAAACAGGATACCATTCAATTAACCAAAGACCGCACAGAAGATTTTCCCGGAGCAGTATGGACACCTGATGGAAATTATATTATTGCCAGCAAGGGTCGCCGTATTGCAAAACTGTGGATGTATCATAAAGATGGCGGTGGTGGTATTCAATTGGGCGAACTTCCTCCCAACTTAAAGATGATCGATCCATTTGTAAGTGCAGATGGAAGAACAGTTTATTACAGTCAGCGGATTGGTTCCTGGAATTACAATGCATTACTTCCGCAATATCAAATCGGTACATACGATCGGGAAAAGGGAACTGTAAATACGATTGCCAGCAGGTATGGTTCATCTTTTACACCAACGCTCAGTAAAGACGGACAGTGGCTGGCTTATGGCAGCAGGTATGAAGATAAAACAGGTTTGGTTTTACGTAATATGAAAACCGGTGATGAAAAATGGCTGGCCTACCCCGTGCAGAGAGATGAACAGGAAAGTATTGCACCGCAAGGTGTTTTACCCGGTATGAGTTTTACTCCCGACAGTAAATTTTTAATTGCCAGTTACGGAGGTAAGCTCTGGAAACTTCCTGTTGATGGAAGCAAGGCAACTGAAATTGTTTTTGATGCAGATGTAAATCTTGAAATGGGTCCACGTCTTTATTTTAATTATGCAGTGAAAGATACCAGCGCTGCATTGGCAACACAAATTCGTGATGGCGTTCCAAGCCCTGATGGAAAAAAACTTGCATTTACCGTGCTGAACAGGTTATATGTAATGGACTATCCAAACGGAACTCCAAAACGTGTAACTAATTTTAATTTTACGGAGGCTATGCCATCCTGGAGCCCTGACGGAAATCAACTGGTGTTTGTTACCTGGAGTGAAACTGATGGCGGCAATATTTATAAAGCTGTTCTGTCGCCAAAAGCATCTGTTACAAAACTTACAAACGAAGCTGCTTTTTATATGCAGCCTGTGTGGAGTTATAATAATCGTATTGCATTTTTCCGTGGGCCAAAACGTTTATTCAAAGATGCAGAAGATCCTTTTTACAGTGGCAATGAAGCAGATCTTGTATGGATGAATCCCAATGGTGGCAACGTAACGAAAGTTGATCTGCTTGCTGCCAACTATGGTAACATTCATTTTACAAAAGATACTACCCGCATTTATCTCAATACTGGTGGTGGTTCATTGGTTTCTGTTCGCTGGGATGGTACCGATCAAAAAACACATGCACGTATTACAGGTATTACAACTTATGGTACTGTTGAAGATGCGGATCATTATCAAACAAATAACGGAGAACAGGTTGCCAACACTGTAAAGTATGTAATGGGTAAACCAATGATGAATATGGACCCCGTTAATAACTGCATGTTACCTGAGAGTGCGGGCAATCGTGAACCGCAAAATTTACCAACACCTGCCGGTACGATATTAATGTCTCCTGTTGGTAACCAGGCCATCGCACAGGTAAACAATAATGTATATGTTGTTACCATTCCTGAGGCAGGTAAAATACCTAACATTAATGTAGCCGATCCTGCATTCAGTGCATTTCCTTCTAAACAGTTAACGGAAATTGGCGGTGAGTTTCCTGCATGGGAAGCAAACGGAAAAAAAATTCACTGGAGTTTAGGTAATGGTCATTGGGTATATGATACAGAGCGGGCAAAGTTTGTGGAAGATTCAGTGAAGGCTGCAAAAAAAATCGAAGCAAAAAGAATTGCTGACAGTGTAAAAGCTTTGATTGCTTTGGGACCGGAAGCAAAACGTGTTGCTGATTCACTTGCAAAGAAAAGTGCAGACTCCATTGCTGCTATTTTAAAAGTAGATACAACAAGAGCAAACAGGGAAAAGCTTGCACTGGAAGCAAAGAAGAAAGCAGAAAAATATTCGCCCGATGAAACACAGGTGAAAGTGTATTATCAAAAAGATATGCCAATCGGCAGTATCTTATTAAAGAATGCAAGGATCATTACTATGAAGGGAGAAGAGGTAATTGAGAATGGTGATGTGCTGATTGTTAATAACCGGATCAGAGCAGTTGGTAAAACGGGAACCCTGAGTCCTCCTGCCGGAACAAAAGAAATTGATTGTACAGGCAATACAATCACTCCGGGATTTGTAGATACCCATTCACACATGTGGACCTACTGGGGTTTGCATAAAAACACTTCCTGGATTTATGCAGCCAATCTTGCTTATGGAGTTACTACAACAAGAGATCCGCAAACAGCAACTACCGATGTATTAACATGGGGTGATATGGTTGATGCAGGACAGGTGCCGGGTCCACGCATCTACAGTACAGGCCCTGGTGTTGGTTACTGGATGTATAATTTAAAAGATCTTGAACAAACAAAAAATGTACTGAAGCAATACAGCAAGTATTACAATACACAGTATATTAAAATGTATTTGGTTGGTAACAGGCAAATGCGTCAGTGGGTGATCATGGCAGCAAAAGAACAAAAGCTGATGCCTACCACAGAAGGTGGTCTTGATTTCAAACTGAACATGACACAAATGTTTGATGGTTATCCCGGTCATGAACATGCCATTCCTATTTTTCCATTGTATAATGATTTAACAAGAACTATTGCAGAAAGTAAAATGGCATATACGCCAACTTTGCTTGTATCCTATGGCGGACCCTGGGCAGAGAATTTTTATTACACAACTGAAAGTCCCTTACATGATCCAAAGCTCAACCGCTTTACTCCTTATGAAGAGTTGAATGCAAAAGCACGCAGACGTGCAGGTGGTTTGGGTGGATGGTTTGCACCTGAAGATCATGTGTTTCCCAAACATGCACAAACTGTAAGCAGTGTGGTGTCACAAGGAGGCCTTGCTGGTATTGGAAGTCATGGTCAATTACAGGGACTCGGTTATCATTGGGAAATGTGGAGTGTTGGCAGTGGCGGTATGAGCCCGATCAATATGCTGCGTACTTCAACTATTCTTGGTGCAACTGCATTGGGACTGGATAAAGAACTTGGAAGTATAGAAAATGGAAAGCTTGCAGATATTGTGATCATGGATGCAAACCCGCTGGTGAATATCCGCAACACCAATACCATTCGCTATGTGGTAAAGAACGGACGATTGTATGATGGTAATACATTAGATGAAATTTATCCAACTCCACGGAAAATGGACATTGGTGCATGGACGAAAGAAGTGCCGAAGGTGACGACTGAGGTGAAGCAGTAAAATTTTTGTTCATAATTAAAGAGGCGTTCGTTTAAGCGAACGCCTCTTTTTATTTTTATAATATCTTCTTAAATCAAAATCACTGATATGTCGACATACTATGTACTGGAAGACTAATTTTTAATTTTTTTCCTGATAAGCTCCTTTAAATCTTCAAAATAATCTAACCCGGCAGCTCTGAAAATTATTTTACCGTCGCTATCAATCAATATATACGTTGGAAAACTTCTTACAATATATTTAGTACAAAGCGAATCTTCCATTTTTTCATAAATATTAGGATAGTTTACTTGTTTTTCTATAATGTAATTCTTCACATTTTCGGCTGAAGGATCAGCTGCTATTCCAATTATTTTAAGGTTTTTACTGTATTGCTTGTTCAGTCTGTTATATTCCTCTGTTAGCTTTGTACAAGGCCCACACCAAGTACCCCAAAATTCTAAGAGGGTCAATTTACCGGGTTCATCCTTTAAACTAATTTCCCGTTTTGTTAAAAGATCACTCCCTGTTAGCGGTAGAGCATACTCACCGACAGTAACCCCCAATTGCTTTTCATCAACGCCAATTTTTTCCAGTTTTAGTACAGACCCTGTACTGTCAACTTCTTTTAATTTAAATACATTTCTATCCAAATGAATAATATCCCCTATATGATATACCAATTCATTTTTTTGTTTAATACCTACCTCTGTAATAAAAAAAATAATCGCTTTGTTATAATACTTACTCTCCGAAACATTTACAATTGTGATATTATACTTGTTCTTTAAGGAAAGTAGACCAGACTTTCGTATGTGCAAGAAATTGAATCCGGTGAATGACAAATCATATTTATCCTTTGGAGTAAACAGCCCACTTTGCATAGGTAAAGCATATAACTTTAACTTACTGCCGCTTACTTCAACATCCGGGATATTTATAAACTCATTTGTTTCATTAACTATGTATTCCCTTTCGTCTGACAGGTCACCATCTTGATCTGTGTCAATCCGAGTAAGTCTTTTCCCTTCTTTTAAATACAAATCAACAGCTATCTTACCCTTTTGAGAATTCTTTTCAAACATTTGAGGGATTTCTATTACTCCCGTAATTTTTTTAACACGCTTATTTACCGAGTCATAGGTTTTAGAAATAGTCTTAATATCTCTAAACATCCCTGCTTCGTAAGTTGTGTCTATATAAACAGAATCAAGATGCAGAATAATAATTTCTGATTCATTCCCTTTACACCCAAAAAGAAAACCAATCAACATCAAACTGACTAAACAAAATGGAACTCGTATATTTCTGTCTC
>JBEBHT010000345.1:0-4469 GCA_040081135.1 Lacibacter sp.
TACCCACGGCTGTTACTTTCAACCGTCTTAACATACAGGCTCAGCTTTTCAAACGCATCCCTTTGCTGTACATAAGCTTCCAGTTTGATGTATTCTTTTTTAAGCCAGTTATTTTTTGTGAATAACTGGTATATAGCTGCGCCCGGAAGCAAAAGTGAAAAAAACAGCATATACAGAGGAAACCTTTTACTGCTAATCCAACCCACTTTATCCTTCAACTGTATATGCTTGTTTCGTTTTATCACAGGATTTTATTCGTTGCCCGTTGATTGATAGTATTAATAACGGGTGCTATTTTTTCAAAGTCATTGTATTTATCAAATAAGTAATCAGCCCCACTGTCTCTGAACTGCTTCATACTGGAATCACTTGCCAAATGGAACAAAACCATCACCACTGTTTCAGCCGAATACTCCGAAATTCTTTTCAGCAGATCAAAGGCTTTGTTTCCTTCAAAATCAAAATCAAGTAACACCACATCTGTTTTTTGTTCGCTCAGGCAACTGATTGCTTCGGCATACGTAAAACAGTTGTGAAAAAAAACTCCTTCATTAGTCTCGCCAATCAGCTCAGCAATCCTGTTGCTGATATGCTTTGAATGGCTAAGAATCGTGATGAACATAGAGTAATTTTCTTACTGCAAAGCACCTTTAAATCAATGAATTAAAAAATAGTGAAGAAGTGAATATGTAGATAGACAGAACACAGGGAGGCTTGTAGTTATATGGCTACAAAAAAGCAAGTGCATCGATTTTTTGAAGACAATCAATTACAGATCAATATCAGAAATAATCTGGTGCGTAATAGCATAGCGTGCAAGTTCGGCATTGCTCGAAAGACTGAGCTTTTCCATAATCCTGCTGCGGTTGGTGCTGATGGTGGTGGAAGCTAAAGAAAGCGATTCTGCTATCTGAGAAATGGATTTGCCAATTGCCAGCAGTTTAAAGATTTCAAATTCACGGTTCGACAGTAATTCATGCGGCTGCTTATCTGTTTTCTGCGCCAGTAAACGTTCAGCAATTTCGTTGGTAATATATTTTTTGCCCATGGCAATCCGTTGAATGGCCTTGATCAGTTCATACGGAGCAGCATTTTTGTTGAGATAGCCTGAAGCTCCGGCTTTCAATGCCCTTACAGCATACAGATCTTCCGGATAAATGCTGAGAATTAAAACAGGCAGGTCAGGTTTAATCAATTTTATTTGCTGCAACGCTTCCAAACCACTTCGGCCAGGCATATCTAAGTCGGATATAACAAGATCCCAATCATGCAGACTTACTTCCTTAACAAGCGATTCCCCATCAGCCACTTCCTGAATTTCTGCAGCAGGGTATTCATCCTTCAGTATCTGGATCAATCCCAAACGCACAAAACTATGATCATCGGCTAATATAATTCGGTTCATAAGCTTAGGTCTTATATGGCACAGTGATGATGATTTTTGTTCCCTTACCCGGCGAAGATAACAGTTGAAATGTTCCGTTAACCGACGACACCCGTTCCTGCATACCCAAGATACCGAATGATTGCTTGCTGTAAGGCATATGCGGATGAAAACCTTTTCCGTCGTCTTCTATTTCAAGAATCAGCCGGTCATCTTCGGTATATAATGAACTACTCACTCTTTTCGCTTCAGCATATCTTGTAATATTCGTTAATGATTCCTGGAAAACCCGGAAGATGCAGGTGGCAACAGGTTCTTCCACTTTTAAAACCGTTTCATTACTCTTGAAAAAAAGCGGAATACCTGTATTTTCAGTAAACTGGTTTCCCTGCCATTCAAGTGCATCAATTAATCCGTAATCATCCAGCACACCAACCCTCAGCTCGTTTAATATTTTGCGGATTGATAAATTACTGCCATCGAGCAGAGTAATAATATTTCCCAGTTTCGTTTTAATCAGCCCGGCTTCATTAGGCGTTTTTTTATTGATCCATGCTACATCCATTTTAATCGCCGTCAACTGCTGACCAAGTTCATCATGAATTTCACGTCCAATCCGTTTCCGTTCTTCTTCACGGATGGTTTGTAAGTGGGCAGTCAGCTGCCGCATCTTCAATGAAGTTTGTTTCACTTCTTCCTCTGCTTTTTTCCGCTCGGCAATATCAATACCCGTTCCAATCAGGCAGGGCTGTCCTTCATAAAACACCCGCTGGCCGGTGAAGTAATAAGGAATTTTCTCTCCCGTCTTTGTTACAAAATCTGCTTCAAAAGCCGATTCTCCTTCATGCATGGTAATGGCAAAATGTTTCTGCACAAGTAAGCGTCCTTCGTCATCATAAAATTGACCGGGATGAATTTCCCTTATTTCTTCAGCCGTATAACCCGATACTGTTTCAAAGTTTTTATTCCAGCGCAGAAAAGTTCTGTTCGTATCAAACAAATAAAAAATTCCCGGCAAACTGTTAATGATGGAATCACTCAGTTCCTTTTCTTTCAATACCTGGTTTTCAATTTTCTTATGTTCGGTAATATCAGTTACCATGGCAAGGGCTCCAGTGTACTCACCGTTTTTACTTACAGGATTCGTACTCATCAGGGTCCATACATCCCTTCCGTGTTTTGTTACAAATTTAAACTCGTGGTCTTCAGCAATTCCCTGTTTGCGGCGTTCAATATTCCGGTCAGAAATTTTTCTTCCTTCATCATCCATGAAGGCATACAAATGTTTTCCAAGCATTTCTTCTTTGGTATAACCCAGCATTTCAGCCATACGGTTGTTTACAAAAGAAGTGTGACTGTTTGCATCAATCATCCAGATTCCTTCCTGCGCTGTTTCTACAATCTGCCGGTATTTTTCTTCACTTACACGCAGGGCATCTTCTGCTGTTTTTCGTTCAGTAATATCCATCATACTTCCCATCAAGCCCGTTGCCTTTCCTTCTTTATCCCTTATAATATAACAACGGTCGTACAAATTCCTGTACACATTTTCTCCTGTAAGAAAACGGTATTCAGTAATAAAAATATTTCTTCCCGATGCAAGGGTTTCCTGCTGACGCTGTAAAATCAGTTGCCGGTCATCGGGATGAATCCTTTGTGCCCACACTGAATGTGCCGGAACAGGATCGGCCATTGTTAATCCATATAATTGCTGGTGTGTTTCGTTGCACCATAATTTTCCTGTTTCCAGGTTCCACTCCCATACCGCATCATTCGTTGTTCTTGAGATCATTTCAAAACGATGGTTGGCCTGTCTGAATTCTTCTTCCGTTTTTTTGCGGTTAGTAATATCACGCACAAACACCAGCATCCGTTCATCTTTTAAAAACTTTGCGTTTATTTCTGTAAGAATGATTGTACCGTCTTTCTTGCGCATGGGTCTTTCCGACATCACCGGTTCTCCCTTCGCCATTTCCTGTAACTGAAAAGGATTGGTTTCAAGATCTTCTTTAAGTGCCAGATCATAAATCGTCATCTGTTCCAGCTCTTCCATTGAATACTGACTCATCTGCTGCCCGCTGCTGTTCACAGATATAAAATGCCCGGTTTTATCAGCAATAAAAATTCCATCCGAAGCCTGTTCTACCAGTGTGCGGTATTTTTCTTCGCTTTCTTTAATTTCCTGTTCAGCTTTTTTCTTACTTGTAATATCTCTGAAAAAAAGCGTCATACCATCCGTTGAAGGATAAAAATCCAGCTCAAACCACCGGTCGTATTGCGCATAATATTCCTGTGCAGAAACATGCAGCTGTTCATCCTTTGCAGTAACATACGCATCATAAAATAACTGACCAATCCCTTCAGGAAATTCGGTCCATATATTACGGCCAATCATTTCTGCCAGGTTACGGCCTGTCATTTGCTCAGCCTTCGTATTTATATAGGTAAAGTTGCCGTCAATATCAAGGGCAGCAAAACCATCGGTAACACGGTCGAGTGTGTTTTTATATTTCTGTTCACCTTCCTGCAGTAAAAAAGTTTTTTCCTGCACCAATTTTTCCAAACGGGATGGCTGCGATGCAATATACCAGGCAAACATTCCACCCGTTACGGACAACAAAATACCAAGCAGTGAAAAGATCAGCATCGCCGAAAGCGTAATGCTTTGTTCATCGGCTATATACAGTTTCCATTCTCCGTTGGGTATTTCTACCGGTATGGTAAATTCTGGCCTGAATGTTTTTTTATGCTGAAAGAAAGATTCTTCTTCACCCGTATCAGGATTTACTTTTCTCAGTTCATACGAGTAACGATGATTACCTCCCGTATCAATTCCTGCTGCTTTTAGTAAAGTGTTTAATTTAATAACAGCGGCAGAAAACCCCCAGAACCTGTCGTTCTTAAAAATAGGCACCCTGCTTACAAAACCCTCACCACCCTGTTTTAAATGAATGGGGCCCGATATATAAAAATCTCTTTTTTGAATAGTAGTAATAGCACCGCTTTTACGGGCCGAGTCGGTTAAAATATTAAAGCCGATAACTGATTCGTTTCCCTGCAAAGGATACACATGCGTAATTACTCC
>JBEBHT010000346.1:0-4465 GCA_040081135.1 Lacibacter sp.
ACCTGGGAATAAGCGGGCATAAGGAGAACATCATCAAACGTATAACCTTCGCCGAAAAATTTGTTTAGAACAGCTTTGCTGAGTGAGGGGTTAATTCTTGTTGCCATGTGCAAAGTTAAGGGAGCAGACATATTGCCTCCAAAACTTTCATTTTATTCAACTCCTCCCCTAAAAGTGGTATTGATTAAGGATGATGAGCAATCTATCTTGTCTCCAGAAAGCTCAACGCTAATCTATAACCACCATATTAATGTACCCGTCATTTTTATTTATTATTAATCATAAACCTTAAACAAATCGAACATGAAAAAGATCATTTTATCTTTTTGCTCTGCTATCATTATTACTTTTTTATTCATCTCGTGTAAAGGTGATACCGGGCCTGCCGGTTTAACTGGCCCTGCTGGCCCAACTGGTGCAAATGGACCTGCCGGACCTGCCGGCCCAGCTGGTTCAACTGGTCCGCAAGGGAATGCAAACGTGGTTGTAGATACCTTTACACTTTCAAATTCTAACTGGATTTGGAATAGCACATACAGCTTCTCTAACGGAACAGGCTCTTCTACAGGATGGTTCACGAGATATTTTGACAGAAATTATACTGGAATAACACAATCTATTTTAGACAAGGGAGTTGTTCTGGTATATTTTACATCGTTTAGCACTAATGCAAGTCAATGGACACCCCTTGATTTTAGTTTTCTGGCTTTTGGCAGTCAATACTATTACAACATTCGGTATGAGACTTTTTTAGGCAAAGTAAGATTACATTATTTCTTTACACCAAATGGTCCGGCAGGTACAACACCATCTAATCTTTCTACTGTTGGTATACCTAACTATAAGTTCAAAATTATTGCTGTTGCGGGTGCTATTGGAGGCAGGTTTAATTCGGGCCCCGCAGCTGGTTACACAATCGAACAATTGAAAGGAATGTCATACGAGATGGTATGTGAGGTTTTGAACATAAAACCATAGAGAAATCGAATTCAATCATATTTGTTATAAAATGCTCCGAAATGGAGCATTTTTATTTATGCTAATGCATACATTTTCCCCGGTAAACTCTGTACCACTCCCTGTAATTCCAGCGTAAGCAATGCAGCGGCAATAGAACTGCTGTTAAGGGTGCAGGTAAGATTGATTTCATCAATTGAAACAGTATTTTTTTGCTGTAACAGTTCAACAATGATTTTTTCTTCATCGTTCAACTGAATGAAGAGTTGTTTTTGTTTTGCTTTACTTTCTTTTTGTTTTGGCTGCCAGCCCATCTGTTCAATCATATCTTCACCATTACGGATGAGCACTGCTTTATTACTTTGTATTAAATAATTGCAGCCTTCGCTTTTTGAATCGGTTGTTTTGCCGGGTACTGCAAATACATCCCGGTTGTAACTGTATGCAAGATTAGCGGTGATCATGCTGCCTCCTTTAATTCCGGTTTCGATTACAATTGTTGCATCGCACATACCTGCAACAATCCGGTTGCGTTCGGGAAAATTATGCCGGTCGGGTTTAATTTCTTTTCTGAATTCTGTTAAGATGCCTCCACCATTGATGATCATTTCTTTTGCAAGCGCTGTGTGCTGCGATGGATAAATTTTATCCAGCCCATGTGCAAGCACCGCAACAGTAGGAAGATTGTTTTTTACACAATACTTATGTGCAAAGGCATCCACACCATAAGCAAGACCGCTTACAACCAATGGCTGATGCGGGGCAAGTTCTTCTAATATTTTTTCAACCATCATCTTTCCATAATCAGTACTGCTTCTTGTGCCGATTACAGAAATGATTTTTGATGTGTTGAGATTGGCATTGCCCCTGTAAAACAAAAGAGTGGGAGGGTCGTAACAATGGAGTAAACGCCTGGGATAATCTTCCTCCGAAAGAAACAGGGTTTTGATCTTATACTTTTCAATAAACTTCAGTTCTTCTTCCTGTTCATTGAAAGCTGCAAAGCGTTTAATACTGTTGGCCCTTACTTCACCAATGCCTTCAATTTTTTCAAGTGTTGTTTTTTTTGCTTTGAAGATCTGTTCAGCTGTATCAAAATTTTCAGCAAGAATTTTTGCATGCACATGGCCGATGTTCGGCACCTGTGTCAAGGCGAGCTGGTATAAAAGGTCGGCGTTCATTCATGATCAAAATACATTATTTACTCAAAACCTTCAACTATGCGAGATTTTTTTTTTGAGCCTTTAAGTATTGCAGAATCTTTTAGAAATTGTTGTAAAACTATCCTTTGAAAAATATTTCAACACATTATTTGCACATGCAAATCCTTTGCTATATTGGATTTAAGCCTTATTTCCACACATCGTGTTGAAAGGATTAGAGATGTTGATAATTTAACCATTTACTTTACTGCTTAATTTTCAAATATGGCAAAACGACCAAGCAAAAAAAGGTGGTCTAGTAAGACAGTAAGTGGAAGGATAATATATGTACCAGTACTCAAACCTGCTGAAAATAAACCAGTACCACAACCAGTTGAAAGCAAATCAAAGTTTGATTGGAAGACTTGGGTGCCTGTAATCATCCTAATACTTGAAAGAATCTTTAACCATATGGGATTTTAGATCGCTACAATCATGAAGCAAATTGATCATTTACTCAATACCTTCAACTCTGTGCGCCTGTTTTTTGCCCGCCCTTCTTCTGTTTTATTGTCAGCAATGGGGTTGGTTTCGCCAAAGCCTTTTGAAGTTAACCGGCCTACAGGAATGCCTTTGTACAAAAAATAATTGATGACCGATTTTGCACGGCTGTTCGACAGTACAAGATTGTCGGCAGGCTTGCCTACATTATCTGTGTAACCACCTATTTCTATTTTAATGGTGGGATTATCTTTCAGTAGCTGAATCACTTTGTCAAGTTCAATCATTGATTCAGGTTTCAATTCTGATTGCTTAGTATCAAAGAAAATATTCTTCAGTACAATACTTGCATTTACTTCTATCGGGATGAGCGGAATGTTGATGGTATAAGTTGTATCAGTTGAATGCTGCTTCAGAGAAAAATTGCCGGAATAAAATAAATATCCTTTACGGTTTACATTGAAGGCATAATCATTTCCAACAGGAAGAGTAATAAGATAATTTCCTTCTTCATCGGTTTGTACTTTGCTGATGGTTTGTGCGGTTGCTAAATTGATGAGCTCAACAGCTGATGGTAAACCGAGTTTGGTTTTATCATCAAATACATTTCCTTTCACCCATAATGTTTTGTTTGGCCTGTCCTGCACCGGTAGTTCAAAACTGTAAATATCCAAGCCGCCACGGCTGTCTGCACCATCGCCTGCATAATATCCTGTTTTACCATCGCTGGAAATCATCAGTGAACTTTCTTCATCAATCGTATTTACCGGGTAACCTAAGTTCTGTGGTTTACCCCAGCTTCCATCGGCCTGTTTTTTTACAAAATATAAATCAGCATCGCCATAACCGGGATGACCTTTGGATGTAAAGTATAATGTTTGATTATCAGCATGAATGAAGGGACAACTTTCATCAGCAGTTGTGTTAATGCCGGGTCCCATATTTTGTGGCGTTCCCCATGTTCCGTTCGACTGTAGATAACTCACAAATAAATCACTTCCTCCCAAACCGGCTGGATCACGGGCTGCAAAGTATAAAGCTCTTTTATCAGGCGATAAACTTGGCTGACTTTCCCAATATTCTGTATTGATGATTCGCCCCATGTTGATGCGTTCGCCCCAGCCATTTTTTGTGAGATAAGAAAAGTAGAGATCGCAACTTCCTTCACCATCCTGCATATTGCAACCGGTAAAGATGAGCATCTTTCCATCCTGCGAAATGGTTTGTGCTCCTTCATTTTCTTCTGTATTCAAATTGCCCGGTAATGGTTCTGCTTTACTCCATAAACCATTTCTTTTTTCACTGATAAAAAAATCTTCCTGTCCAATTCTTCTTGTAAACACAAGTGAGTTTCCATCAATGGCTATGGATGGAAAATATTCAAGCTGTCTGGTGTTGATACTGTCACCTAAATTCTGTGGTGTGAATACATAATTGCCAACTGGAAATTTTGTTTGATAATCAACTGCAAATTCATAACAGCGTTTTCTGTATGCTGCAGATTTTTGTAAACGTTCATTGAGATTTGGCTTTTGTAAAAAAGTTGTGACTGCAGTTAATGCTTCATTAAATTCACCGTTTCCCGCCAGTGCAATAGAGTAGGGAAGAAGAAATGTTTTAAAATAAACTGAATCCAGATTGAATGCTTTACGATAAGTTTCAACTGATTGTTTGTATTTTTTCTGCTCAGAAAAAATGCCAGCTTTGCTTAACCAGGCATCAACAAATTTTGCATCCTTTGCAATACATTCATCGAGTAATTGATGAGCTTTTGTATAGTTCCTGATTTTTGCTTCGTTCAGCGCTTCGCCATATTTGTAGCCAAGCTTCAACTCAACTTTTGTTGGGTCATACCACTGCGCTGA
>JBEBHT010000347.1:0-4458 GCA_040081135.1 Lacibacter sp.
TCAGAGTGAATTAAATCAATAAATAATTAAATGCAAATAAATAAGCAACATATTGATTTGCAATATTTTGGCGACATAAAATTCATTTCGACTTTAATCAAGTCGACAAATGCATTTTTTTTGCCAGATGTACGCTATGAAAAATCACTTCACTTGAACAGAACCTGTTTAATTGGAGCAAATGGCCCCCTCCTTCTCACGGTTCCATTAATTGGCGGGAGAGACAAAAAGCAAAAACTGAAGGATGTTCAGATTTCTTATGTTGATCCCTGGCAGAAAATTCAATGGCGGGGTATTGATTCGTCGTACCGGAAAGCTCCCTGGTTTGAAGACTATGCTCCGGAGTTGAAGGAACTTTTTCAACTAAAAGAAAAGTACCTGCTTGATCTGAATCTGAAAACAATGGAGTGGGTGATGAAAAGGCTTAAGGTGAATGTTGACATTTTGGCTGACAGTGCAATTTTTAAAAAAGAAGCTCCCGAAAATTCAGGTGAAGAAACCGGGTTTCAATATCTACCATATCAGCAGGTATTTATGGAAAAGCATGGATTTAAGCCCAACATCAGTATCCTGGATCTTTTGCTTTGCCAAGGCCCTTCAGCAAAAAAATACCTGGAAGCTATTGCCACTCTTAAAAATGACGATCGTGCGTTATAATTACTAAGGGAAAACGCTTAACTTGTAAGCCCTTACACTTAAGCTGTAAAAATGAGAAAATTTTTAATCCTGCTGGCAGTACTGCTGGCAAATCTGTACTCTTACTGCCAGGATTTTTCTAATAAAGGAACAGATTTTTGGGTGGCTTATGGTTATCACCAGGTGATGACCGGCGGTAATGGTCAGGATATGGTTTTATATTTTGCCACCGAAACTGCTACAAATGTAACTGTGCAGATACCAGGTATTGGCTATAGTGTTACTTACGCTGTTCCTGCAAATACTGTTTTTACTTCAAATGTTATTCCTAAAGCTGCTCCTCAGGATGCCAGATTGATGGCTGAAAGTGTTGTTGGGGAAAACAAGGGGATTCATATTACAAGCGATCAGCCAATTGTTGCCTATGCGCATATCTATAATGCAAGTGTTTCGGGTGCAACAATTTTATTTCCAACAAACACATTGGGCAGGGAGTATTATTCTATAAATTTTGAAAATTTTTCAAACACATTTGATGCTAATTGCTGGGCTTATGTAATAGCTGCGGATACAGGTACGACAACGGTTGAAATTACTCCCAGTGCTGCAACACTTACAAAACCTGCCGGAGTTCCTTTTACAGTTACTCTAACTCAGGGCCAGGTGTTTAACATCATGGGACAGTATACAAATAATGTTGGGCCCGGAGGACAGGGCGGATCTGGTGTAGATTTAACAGGAACACTTATACGATCCATGAATACCGGCAGCGGATGTAAGAAGATTGCAGTTTTTTCGGGTAGTGGAAGAATCAATATTGCATGCAATGTCGGCAATAACTCTACTTCTTCTGATAATTATATGGTTCAGGCATTTCCCAAAAATGCATGGGGCAAACGTTTTTTGACAGCAACAGCAGGAGGTAATCAGGGATTTAATTATTTCAGAATCTGTGTTTCAGATCCTACCGCCAATGTATTATTGAATGGGGCGCCAATAGGACTGCCCTTACAAAATGGGTTCTACTACCAGGTTGGGCCCACTGATCAACCTTTGCGGATTGATGCAGATAAACCAATTACTGTAGCCCAATATTTTACATCACAAAGCCGGTGCGGAAATGGAGGGTTAGGAGATCCTGAGGTAATTTATCTGAGTCCTGTTGAACAAAATATTAATAAAGTTCTTTTCAATTCAAACCTCCTGGTTGCTGCAGGAACGAAAAATCATTATGCAAATGTGATTATACCAAATGGTGGGACAGCTGTTAGCTCATTCAGGATAGATGGGGCCGTACCTGCGACAGCTTTTACTGTTCATCCCCGGAATCCGGCATATTCATATTTAAAAATTTCCGGTTTAGCACAGGGACAACATACCATGCAATCAGATTCAGGCTTTAATGCAATTGCTTATGGTTTTGCAAGTGCAGAGTCTTATGGCTATAACGCCGGAACAAATGTGATTGATCTCTTTCAATATCTTTCTATTCAAAATGCTTATGCCATTGTGAATAGCCCGGTGGCGTGTAAAAGTTCACCATTTATTATGTCAATTACACTTCCTTACATGCCTATAAGCATGAAATGGGAGATAAGCGGATATCCGGATGTCATCAACAATACACCGGTTGCTGATTCAACTTTTGTAGTAAATGGACGGACTCTTTATCTTTTCAGGCTACCAACTCCATATGTTTATAATGCAATTGGTACTTATCCTGTAAAAGTTACCGTTAATAATCCTACGCCAGATGGTTGTGCAGGAATACAAATTATTCCTTTTAATCTTCAGGTATTTAATCCACCAGCGCCTGATTTTACATGGCCAACTGCTTTATGTACTGATTCAATTATTCCATTTACAACGAATAATGCAACAAGTGGAAGACCCATTATTAAACATTTCTGGGATTTTGGTGATGGCACATTTGCTTACACGAATAACCCCTCAAAAAAATATACTGCACCCGGCACTTATAAGATCCGCTATGCAGTTTTAACTGATGTGGGCTGTTTAAGTGACACACTTGAAAAATTTATTTCCATTTCCAACACTCCAGTTGCTAAATTCGGCTTTTCTGCTCCGCAGTGCCAGGATAAGCGTATTATCTTCAGCGATTCATCATCTTTATCCGGAGGTTTTGGAACAATTACTAACTGGAACTGGGATATGGGAGTAGTGGCACCAATTAATAACATTTCGAATGCAAGTGTTGCAGTAACGTTTCCTTCTTCCATTATCTATAATCCAACATTACAGGTTAAAACCAGCACCGGTTGTTTGAGCCCTGTTTTTACATTGCCTGTTTCTGTTCATCCGAACCCGGTGCCAGATTTTACAATGAGCTATGCATGTCTTCCTGATGGTGTTGTAAATTTTAACAGCACAACGACTATTACAGACGGTTCTCAAAACCTGTTTACATACCGGTGGTACTTTGGCGATCCTGCTACGGGTTTACTTGATACGGCATTCATCAAAAGTCCTTCGCACAAATATTCAACTACCGGACCTTACAGTATTAAACTAAAAATTACTTCCAATAATGGTTGTATTGATTCCATTACAAAAAACCAGACAGCTATTTATCCTCAGCCAAAAGCCGATTTTACAATTCCTGCAGAAGTATGCGATCGTACTGTTGTAAGTTTTACAGATGCTTCTAACGGGATCACTCACCCGTTAACAAAATGGGAGTGGCGCTTTATTAATGCTGCCGGAATTGTGGTAGGCTCTTCCGTTAATAAAGACACCGTTTTCAGGTTCCCTGTTGCCGGTACATATACAGTAAGGCATTGGGTGTTTACCAACCAGGGTTGTGTAAGCGATACAATGGAAAGAACGATTACCGTTAATCCTCTGCCAACTGCCATCAACAGTTTAAGTTTACCTCTTTGTGAAAAAAATCAGATTACCATTACAGATAATTCAACACCAAATGCCGGTACACTTGTTCGCTGGTACTGGAATCTTGGTGACGGAACAATCATCAACGCAACAAACAATCCGCCAATAACACATACCTACAATAACTGGGGAAATAAGATCACAAAATTAATGGTGGAAAGCAGTAAAGGATGTTTGAGCGATACTCTTACAAAAAATGTATTGATCAATCCTTTGCCAAAAGTAGGATACACTCTTCCTGAAGTTTGTTTAAGTGATGCCAATGCCTTCTTCTTCGACACATCAAGAATTGCAGATAACAGTGAACTGCAGATGACTTATTTATGGAGTTTTAATACAGGTGTTCCGGCAATCGTTCCAGGCCCTACGCCGATATCAAGTACAGCTAAAAACCCTGCCATTAAATTTAATAAGGCTGATAATTATTTCCTGTCGCTGGTTGTTACTTCAAAAGATGGTTGTAAAGATTCTGTAACAGCTATTCCATTTACTGTTAACGGTTCAATACCCAATGCTGATTTCTTATTGCTGCCAACAAATGGCATCTGCAGTAACCAGGATGTACAGTTACAGGAAAAATCAAGTGTTGATTTTGGTGCACTTACCAAAGTGGAAATCTATTGGGACAATATCAATGCACCAACTGTATTTGATACAGATGATAACCCGGTAACTGATAAAATCTATTCTCACCGTTATCCGAATTTCCAGGCACCGTTAACAAGAACATTCCAGGTTAGATACAGAGCTTATACAGGAATTATTTGTGTAAATGATGAAATTAAAACCATCGTGGTGAATGCAAGCCCGCTTACACAATTTCTTGCTATGCCGGGTATTTGTCTCGATGCAGTATCAAGACAAATAACAGAGGCAACTGAGTTGGGCGGATTACCGGGCACAGGCGTCTAC
>JBEBHT010000348.1:0-4447 GCA_040081135.1 Lacibacter sp.
TAACGCAATGCTGTTTCATAAGTGCTGATACCTGCTAAAAAATAATCCCCCCGCTCAGGCGGGGGGATTTACACAACGAATAAACTCAACATTCTAAAATTCACCTTACAACTAAAAACAAATTTTCTCAACGCTAAAGCATTGAGCAATTCACAGAGTTAGTCAGGCTTTTTACCATCTAAAAAAGTATTGATGGTATTGATCTGACCCTGATTATTTTCATCAGCCTGCACAGTGTAATTGCTGTAGAAATTCTCTGCAGACGAAATTGTATTGTACAATTCTAAATTACGGCGGAGATATGCCGGCACATTGTCAAACTCATTATTCGGATCAGCTGCATGAATGTTAAACGAGAGGTTTCTCAACTTCTGTAACCGTTCTGCTGCTTTCTTCCGTTGCTCTTCTGCCTCATCCGTTACCGGAGGCTCTTCCGAAGAAGCAAGATGAACATTTTGATCGCTCCTAAGCTCTTTCTCCGCCGGTTGTTGTTCTTTCTTTTCCACCAGCTGCATATTAAACGATTCTTCCTCGTCCTTAACAATACGTAACTGTGCGGGAAGTTCAACTGGCTTTTCTTCAGACTTTATTTCCGGAATGGATTCTTCTTTTGGTTCTGCATAGATCACTGCCGGCTTCTTTAAAAAACCACCAGCAGGTTTTACTTCTCTTGTATGTTCAACCGGGTTCATTGATTTCTGAACCACGGGTTCTTCTTTTGCAGCAGCCATTGGAGAAAACTCTTCTTTCTTTTCTTCAACCGACGGATGCATCATTGCCGGAACAGAAACAGGTTCCAGTACAAATTCAATCTTTGTTGTTTCCACAACCGGTGCTGTTGGCATCTGCACAACAGGAGTTGTTTCTTCAACAATTGTTGGAGCAAACAGATCTTTTGCTTCTTCAAACAACACAGGTTGTTTGTATTCTTTCTTTTCAGGTTCTCCTAATGTCAATACAATTTTTTCAAGCTTTGGTTTTACTTCTTCCACCACAGCAGGTTTTTTATCAAATGGATTCTTTTGCTCAAATCCTGTTGCGATCAATGTAATACCGATTTGATCGCCCAGTGTAGCGTCATAACCCAAACCAAGAATCACATCTGTATTTTCACCAGCCTGTGACAGCAAATGGTTTTGAATAATCTCAACTTCATCCATAGTAAATTCATGATCACCTTCTGCACTGTTGATATTGATAAGAATCCATTTTGCACCGCTGATATCATTATCATTCAGCAAAGGTGAATTCAATGCTTCTTCAATAGCACGCTGTGCACGGTTTTCACCATTTGCACTTGCATTACCAAGTATGGCCACACCACCATTTTTCATAACGGTACATACATCCGCAAAATCCACATTGATCTGCCCGGTGCTGTTGATTACATCGGTAATACATTTTGCTGCGGTTGCCAGTACATTATCTGCTTTAGCAAATGCTTCCTTCATTTTTAAATTACCAAACTGGTGACGCAGTTTATCATTGCTGATCACAAGTAATGTATCAACATAATCTTTCAGTTTGTTAATACCTTCTTCGGCCTGCAGGATTCTTTTCTTTCCTTCATAACCAAACGGAGTGGTTACAATACCAACGGTAAGGATACCGAGGTCTTTACAAATTTTTGCAATGATGGGAGCACCACCGGTTCCTGTACCACCACCCATACCTGCAGTAATGAACGCCATCTTGGTATTCACTTCCAGTATGCGTTTGATTTCTTCCAGACTTTCTTCTGTTGCCTGGCGGCCAATTTCAGGATTTGCACCTGCTCCCAATCCCTGTGTTAAGTGCGGGCCCAACTGTACTTTGTTTGGTACCATACTTAATGCAATGGCCTGCGCATCTGTATTGCAGATAATAAAGTTTACTCCTTCAATAATCTGTGAATGCATGTGATTCACAGCATTGCTTCCGCCGCCGCCAACACCAATTACTTTGATGATAGATGACTTTTCTTTTGGCAGATCAAAATGTATCATAAATTTCCGGGTTTGTTAGGTTGTAAGTTTTTGTTTTAGCCGATAGCAGGTAGTAATTAGTCTTTAGTCAGTTTACTATCTACTAAGAACTATCGGCTCAAGACTTGTATTTAGAATTTCTTATCCTCTTCTTCATTAAACATGTCAATCAATCCGTCTTTGATACTGTCCATAAATCCTTTCAGGCTCTTGCGTTTTTTGATTCGTACTGTATGTGTGTCAGTTTGCTCATCATACACATTCATTACTTCAGCAACGGTTTCTTCTTTCACTTCAATGCCTTTCAATTTATTCTGTGTATTCTCGTACACGTTGTATCCTTTCAATATCAAACCAATACAGGTTGAATACATCGGTTTAGCCAGTTCATCAATATGTCCTGATGCTAAATGCTCATTGGGGTAACCAATTCTTGCATTCAGTCCGGTTACATATTCGGTTAACTGAATCAGATGTTTCAATTGTGAACCACCACCTGTTAATACAATACCACCGTTGAGCATGCGGTTATCTAAACCAACCTGCTTTAAATGATAGGTAACAAAATCCATGATCTCACTCATACGTGCCTGGATGATGTGTGCAAGGTTCTTAACTGAAATTTCTTTTGGCTGCATTCCACGGATACCTGGGATGGTAATGAATGCATTTGTTTTTGCTTCATCAGCCAATGCACTTCCAAACTGCACTTTCATTTGCTCAGCCTGTGTACGTAATACACCCAATCCCATTTTAATATCGTTGGTAATATTTTCACCACCGAATGGAATCACAGCTGTATGTTTTAAAATACCTTCATAAAATACAGCCAGGTCAGTTGTACCACCACCAATATCAACAATGGCTACACCTGCTTCAAGGTCATGCTCGCACATAACAGCAGCTGCAGAAGCCAATGGCTGCAATACAAGATCTTTTACTTTTAAATGGCTTTTCTCCACACTGCGATTGATATTGCGGATGGCATTTTTATCGCCGGTGATGATGTGAAAATTAGCACCAACTTTTACTCCGCTGTATCCAATTGGATTGGGAATATTCTGAAAATTATCAACAGTGAACTCCTGTGGAATCACATCAATGATCTGATCGCCTGCGGGAATATATGTTTTAAACTGATCGCTTATGAGCTGATCAATTTCACGCTGTGCAATTTCTTCTTCATTATTCTGACGGACAATATCGCCACGTGTCTGCAGACTTTTAATGTGATGACCTGCAATCCCTACATACACTTCATTGATTTCTAAGTTAGGGTTACTGGCATAACAATTCTGCAAAGCCTGTTCAATTGCTTTAATGGTTTGATCGATGTTCAACACCATACCGTGTTGTACACCACTTGAGTTAGCACGGCCAAAGCCAAGAATTTCCAGTTTGCCGAATTCATTTTTCCTTCCGGCAATAGCAGCGATCTTGGTGGTACCAATGTCCAAGCCCACAATAATGGGATTGTTGTTTACAGCCTGTGCACTGATTGCTGTTCCGTTGGTGGGTGATTCCGTTGTCATTGTTGTATGTTGTTTTTAGTTGTGTAAAGTAGCCTCACCCTCGTTCCCTCTCCGGTAGAGAGGGAGGCCGGGCTTGATTTTATTTTTGAACTTTAGTAATTAAGCATTTCATCTCTTGATTTTCATTTCAGTTTTTTTAATTCATTAAACTCTTCGACAAGTTAGCCTTGAGCCTTGGTGGCCTTCCCCTCTGGGGAAGGTCGGGATGGGGCTACTTGTTTTGTTTCTTCATCACTGCCTTCGGTTCTTTTTTTATTTGTTGTTTCTTCGCTTCACTCAGCACTTTTTCTTCATCTGTTTGCGATGGAGGTTTTTTAGTAAGTACAGGCTTAACTGTTTTTTTAACAGGGGTAGGGAATTGGTTCTTCAAAGCATTGAGATTTTGGTTTTTTTGTGATTTCACAGGTGCGGATTGTAAAACGGACTCTGGTTTTTGGGTACTCTTAAGGGTTCCGGAGGTAAACAAACTCTTTGAACTATCTTTACTATTTGTGTTCGCTGCTGTAACAATTGAATCGTTGCTGATGGCATTACTGTCAATTGCTGTGTTCATCTGAAACTGATCGGGCTTCAGTACAAAACTTTTGAACAGGCTTGCACTGTCTCGTCTTACAGCAACTAATTGTTTGTCGTAACGAACATCCAGAGCACTGTAATAATTCCATCCTGTTTTATTCATGATCTGATTGTAGAACAGCAGCAGACGGTTAAACTTTGGTTCAATGCCCTTACCATCACCAAACAAAATCACATGATTGCCCAGTTTTGGTACCAGCTCAAATTCATAATTATTTATATTCAGCTGATCAACCTGCGCCATCCAGAAATCATTCTTCAAAATAAAATGCCCCACCTCTTTTACCTGTTGCTGCAGTACACTGTCTTTCTCTCTTTCCTTCGTTGTTTCATTGGGGAAGGAAGTAAATACCGGCACTCTTGCAATCTGATCAT
>JBEBHT010000349.1:0-4444 GCA_040081135.1 Lacibacter sp.
TAAAATTATTGTGGAAGCACAGGCTGCTATAAATCAGCAAAAACTCGCTGCCTTAACTGATGTAAAAAATCAAGTTGGAAATTTGGTAATTGAAGTAAGTGAAAAAGTATTGCGTCGTGAACTGGCGAACAAAGCTGATCAGGAAGCGTACATTAACCAGTTGGCGGAAGTAGTGAAATTAAATTAATAAAGCTATAAGCTATTATCAATGCAGAATCCACGTTTAGCAGGTCGTTATGCAAAGTCACTGGTTGATCTCGCACAGGAGAGGAATCAGCTGGAGGCTGTATATACCGACATGAAATATTTACAGGCAGTTTGTAAACAGAGCAAAGAATTTACAAACCTGCTCCGCAGCCCTGTAATTAACAGCGATATCAAAGAGAAAATTGTTTCAGCCGTTATCAGTAAAAATGTTGGCGAATTATCTGCAGGCTTCATTCATTTGCTGGTTAAAAAAGGCCGTGAAAGCATTTTACCTGAGATCGCATTTTCTGTAATTGAGCAGTACAATGAAATTAAAGGGATTCATGTGGTTAAGCTTACTACGGCAACAGAGGCCAGCGAAGCATTGAAAACTTCTGTTATCGATAAAATAAAAGCCGACACACCATTTCAGTTAATTGAGCTGGAAACATCTGTGAATGAAGCATTGATTGGTGGTTTTCAACTGGAGTACAACGGTAATTTAGTTGATGCAAGTATAGCAAGAGACCTGCGAGATATTCAGAAACAGTTTGAGAAAAACATTTACGTTCCAAATATTCGATAATTCAATTTTTTAAAAAATAAAGCGTCATGGCAGATATTAAACCGGATGAGATTTCAGCGATACTTCGCCAGCAGTTAAGCAATTTCAGTGTTGGTGCTGATTTGGAAGAAGTAGGTACCGTATTACAGGTGGGTGATGGTATTGCCCGTGTATATGGATTAAACAATGTTCGCTATGGTGAACTGGTAGAATTTGAAAGCGGTGTTCGTGCAATTGCATTGAACCTTGAAGAAGATAATGTGGGTGTGGTATTAATGGGTGAAGGAAAGGATATTAAAGAAGGTTCTAAAGTTCGCCGTACGGCACAGATCGCTTCCATCAAAGTTGGTGAAGGAATGAGCGGCCGTGTTATCAACGTACTGGGTGAACCAATTGATGGTAAAGGACCCATCACAGGTGAACTGTATGAAATGCCACTGGAGCGTAAAGCACCGGGTGTTATCTTCCGTGAACCTGTAAAGGAACCATTACAAACCGGTATCAAGTCAATTGATGCAATGATTCCGATTGGTCGTGGCCAGCGTGAATTGATCATTGGTGACCGTCAGACTGGTAAAACTGCCATTGCTGTTGACACCATCATCAATCAAAAAGAATTCTATGCAGCAGGGAAACCTGTTTACTGTATATATGTTGCAATTGGTCAGAAAGCATCAACCATTGCCGGTGTTATGAAAACACTGGAAGATAATGGAGCTATGATCTATACAACAATAGTTGCAGCTTCTGCAAGCGATCCTGCACCACAACAGTTCTACGCTCCTTATGCGGGTGCTGCTATTGGTGAATTCTTCCGTGATACCGGCCGTCCGGCTCTGATTATTTATGATGATCTGTCAAAACAAGCCGTAGCATATCGTGAAGTATCATTATTGCTCCGTCGTCCTCCTGGTCGTGAAGCATATCCTGGTGACGTATTCTATCTGCATAGCCGTTTGTTAGAGCGTGCTGCAAAGGTTATTGGTGATGACAGCGTAGCAAAGAACATGAATGATGTTCCTGATAGTATTAAGCATCTTGTAAAAGGTGGTGGATCATTAACTGCATTGCCGATTATTGAAACACAGGCTGGTGACGTTTCTGCTTATATTCCTACAAACGTAATCTCTATTACTGACGGACAGATCTTCTTAGAAGGTAACCTGTTTAATGCCGGTATCCGTCCTGCAATTAACGTAGGTATTTCTGTAAGCCGTGTGGGTGGTAATGCTCAGATCAAATCAATGAAAAAAGTTGCCGGTACATTGAAACTGGATCAGGCACTTTACCGTGAGCTGGAAGCCTTCTCTAAGTTTGGTGGTGATATGGATGCTGCAACAAAATCAGTAATTGATAAAGGTGCACGTAACGTTGAAATTTTGAAACAGGCTCAGTACAGTCCGTTTGCAGTAGAAAAGCAGGTTGCTATTATCTACCTCGGTACAAATGGTTTGCTGAATGCAGTTCCTGTAAAACGTATCAAAGCGTTTGAAGAGCATTTCTTACATGAAATGGAAACAAAACTTCCTGAAGTATTAGCTGAGTTTAAGAAAGGAAATCTGCCTGAAGATGGCATTAAGAAAATGGTGGAAATGGCAAATGGCCTCATCCCTCAATATAAAGCTTAATTGATTTTACTTTAAATAGAAATCCCCCGAATGTTCGGGGGATTTTTTTATGCGATGAATTTTCGTTTAAAGACTTTGAATAGTGCGGTTAATTACTTCTTTGCTTGATTTTATTCGGAGGATATAAGTGCCCTTTGATAAGAAGCCCAGAGTTTCAATTGAAACTGGATTGTTTCCTTTCCTGATTGCGGTTGGTACAGAAAAAACAAGCTTGCCATAAGTGTCGAATAAATCAACACGTATTTTGTCAGCTTCAGGTGATTCAATTTGAAACTGCAGCAAACTGTTGAATGGATTCACCAGTGATTTTAAAACCAGTTTACCGGCACTGCCTTCTGCAAGACTAATGATTTCACTGAATTTAGAATTTGCTCCACCCTGTATTACAATTTTCAAACGGTAGAATTTCTTTCCCGACAAAACTTCGGGGTCAGTAAAATTATATTGATTGGTAAGCCCATTCTGAGAACCAGTAACAGCTCCGATTTTTGTAAACTGAATTCCATCATCACTTCTTTCAATCTCAAAATTATGTGGGTTTTGATCGGCCTTTGCCTGCCATGTCAGTACCGATTTTTTATTGGATACCTGCCCCTGGAATTGAAGAAGATTTACATCGAGCACTATACAGGAACTGTTAACAGTTATTGCAATAGTATTACCCTGGTAAATGGAACAGCTGTTAGTTGCCAGATTTGCAGTTGAAGTTGCTACTTTAATTCTGTACAGATAGCCATTATATGAGGTATTTGCAAGGAAGCTGGGTATTGCAACACTGTCAGTGTAATTCAATCCGTCATATGCGTATGAGAATGTTTGTATACCGGGCAATTCAGGAGCAGCAGTCCAGTTGGCTCCACCATCAGTACTTCTTTCCCATTGATAGTATTGGTAGTTATTATAGTAAGTGGTTACAATTGCAGATAAGCGTACTTGCCCATTAATGCAATAGGAAGGTGCTGGACCGGGTCGCATATTTAAACCGGGAAGACAGGAAGCAAATGAAATATCATCCATTACCCAATCATTACCTCCTCCTCCCGGAGCATTATTTTTAATGGAGATCGTTAAGGAAGTTTGACCGATTCCAGTTTTAAATACAAAACCTTTTTTAACCCATTCCCCCCATGTGCCAGTATAATCAAGATTACCAGATAAGTAATAATCAACCCCATCAATCTGGAAAGTAAGATTTGGTTTTACTCCTGATGAATCTCCTATGCCTGTAGGAATATAGCCAACTGGTACAGATAGTTGTGAAGCCCCCCTTCCTAAACTGTCTGAACCGCATCGTTTACAAACATTTCTGAACCATGCTGAAAATTCATAATAGGTATCTTCACACAAGCTCGTAATAGTTTGATTATTGGCTACACTTAATTGCAAAGCAGAATTAACCGCCAGCATATAACCTCCATTTGCACCATTAGCGACTGGTGCATTTCCGGCAATTGGATCTACAGCACTTGTATGATCACCAATAATATCCCATACGCCAAATACTCTATCGGTAGATGGTGATTGAGGACGAGCAATGGTAGCGTTGGTATTTTCACTTGGACTCAGGTTTTTGACAACACTATAACTACCATCACCGGGGTTAGAAGTAGAAATATTAATAAACGAATAGCCGGGTACAGCTAAACCTGGATTGGGTCCATTTTGTGTTGTTCCTGATCCAAAATTTCCATTACCAGCAGCCACATAATTGACTCCTGTGGCATTGGAACACATGCCATTATTGGGATAGATAATAAAAGATAGTTTATTCGGATACTGTGAAAGTTCAGTAGAAGAGCCGCCGAAAATCTGATTTCTGTAACGGATCATTCCAGAACCATATGTAATGATGGTGTTGTAAGAAGTAGCGGCATCTACGGTTACATGGTAAGTGACCAGTACAAGTATTCCATTACCTAAAGACCCACCGCCACCCTTAGGAGCATGTGTATCAGTACGAACATAGCCACCTCCATTCACCAATGTATCTGTGCCTGTTGTTAATACATTGCCGGTTGGGTGATTTGTAGTATCTCTACCTAAATTGAAACGAACTGTTTTGGTT
>JBEBHT010000350.1:0-4433 GCA_040081135.1 Lacibacter sp.
GTTATACTTCTCCTCCTGGTTGTTGTTTCAATTGCTGCCTGCAAAAACAATCAGCATGAACGCCCCACCGATGCACTCGATACTGCCCGTGAATTTATCCGCAGTTCTTTAGATGGCGACTTTGACTGGGCAGGTGAACTCATGATTAAAGACAGTTTAAACCTGTATGAATTAGGAGTGATTGAAAAAAAATATAAGAATGAAATGAGTGAGAAGGATAAGGAAGGATATAAAAACTCATCTATCCTTGTGCATTCAGTTGATAATGTAAGCGACAGTGTGGTGATTGTGAATTACTCCAATTCTTACAAAAAGAAACAAATGCCGGTGAAAGTGATTAAAAGAAATGGTGTATGGCAGGTTGATTTTAATTATACATTTACGGGGAACCTTTAATACAAGCCGTTAGCCGGTAGTTATTAGTCGTGCATAACTTGAACTACTACCGGCTAATAACTAACTACTGATTTTCATGCTTAAAAACTTTCTTCTTGTTGGTCTTGGTGGTGCAGTTGGCAGCATGCTGCGCTATGCATTTTTTCACTGGTTTAAGAGTTCCTCTTTCCCACTCTCTACTTTTTTAGTAAATATGATCGGCTCTTTTATAATTGGAGCTGTGTTTGGATATGCCATACGTAACGAAGATTTTTCTGCTACCTGGCGATTGTTTCTCGTAGCCGGAATCTGCGGTGGGTTTACAACCTATTCTGCCTTTTCGGTTGAAATGCTCACCCTGCTTCAGCAAAACCGTTTTGGAACCTTTGCACTTTATCTTTTAGCGACAGTTGCTTTAGGTTTACTGGCAACATGGCTGGGCTATATTTTACTGAAATAATTATAATCTGTAAAAACAATAAAATGGCTGTTACTGATAAAAAAGAGTTTTGGTTAAAGCTGAATGCTTATCATTTTAACCATATAGCATCACCAAAAATCTGGAATCATTTAACTGAACTGTTTGGTGGAGAAGATGCATCAACCAAAGCCTTTGCAGATAAAATACGCCGCAAACACGATTGGAAAATTGGTTTTGCTTTAAAAGCCATTCATGAGTATAAAAAATTTGTATACCTCGGTGTCATCAGCGATTTTAATGTAACCCCTTCAAAAATAATAGACACAGTATGGCATGAACATTTATTGTTTACAAAAGCATACCGTTTATTTTGTGACGAAATCATTGGGTTTAATTTTGATCATCACCCTGAACTTATTTCATTTGATGAGCAAACAGAGGTTTATGCAGAACAATATGTAAAGACCTTACTGCTCTACCGCAAAGAATTTGGTATTGATGCACCAGTTGATATTTGGAGTGTGCCGAAATTTAATGCTTCTCAATTAGCTTCCTTACAGGCTTTCTACCCTCAACAGAGAAAAGAAAGTATTGTAAACAGTACAGATGCCGGATATTCAGGTTACCAGCAGGACTTACCACTTGTAAGTTATTTCGATTCTAATCATTTTGCTGAATTCAACGGCGGTGATTTTGGTGGTGCCGGTGCTGGAGGCGATTTTACTGACAGCTCAGACAGTTCAGATAGTGGAGACAGCAGCTGCAGCTCCGGATGCAGCAGTGGCTGTGGTGGAGGTGGCGATTAACCCGTAAGCAAAAAGCTCGTTGCCTCTTTGCCTCTGCATCTGCCTTTTTGCCTGTTGCCTCTTAACTTCTTTCTCCCCGCATTTTGTTCTTTCCCTTCTTTTCAGGTACTTCGCAGACTGTAACAATCAAATTATGTCTACACCCGGAAAGAAAGATGCGTTAGGAAAGGGAATCCGTTCCCTGCTGCAAAGTATTGATGAAGATCTGAAAACAACAGCCGGGCAATTAAAGCCAGCGGTAACGGAAGCTGTAACCAATATGTTGCGGATACCTGTTGGCGATATTGAGATCAACCCCAAACAACCAAGAAGAGATTTTGATGAAGTGTCGCTGAAAGAACTGGCCGACAGCATCAAAATGCATGACATCATTCAGCCCATTACTGTTTCAAAGATCAGTGCTAATAAATACCGTTTAATTGCAGGTGAAAGAAGATGGCGTGCAAGTAAACTGGCGGGATTAGCTGATATTCCTGCGTATATCCGCCAGGCAAATGACCAGGAATTACTGGAACTGGCACTGCTGGAAAATTTGCAGAGAGAAAATCTCAATGCAGTTGAAATTGCCCTCAGCTATAAACGCCTGATGGAAGAATTGAACTACACGCAGGAACAGGTGGCTGAACGGATGGGGAAAGACAGAACAACTGTTACAAACTATATCCGTCTCTTGAAACTTCCTCCCGATATTCAGTTAGCTGTCCGTTCAAGTGAATTGAGTATGGGCCATGCAAGAGCATTGATCAATGTTGATACGGTTGATAAGCAGTTGTACGTTTATCATCATATCCGCCAGAAAGGTTTATCCGTTCGTCAAACAGAAGCACTGGTTCGTCAGTTATATAAATCAACCCCTGTTAAAAAATCGGTAAAGAGCGGGTTGCCACAGGCCTTTCAGCGAATTGAAGATAATTTAGCAACACAGTTCGGTACAAAAGTAAAACTCAGTCACAGTAAAAAAGGAAACGGAAGTATTTTCATTGAATACTATTCGCTTGATCAGTTTAACCAGATCCTGAAACAACTGGGTACCGATGTTGAATAACAAATGAGGCAATTATTCTTTTTCATAGCATTCTGTTTTTTTTCGTTGATCATTTCAGCGCAAACAAAAGATACCAGCATTGTGTTGGGGGGAGGTGCTGTGCTGAAAACTGATACCATTATTCAAATCAAAAAAGATTCTGCAAAAGCTCATTCACCACGAAAAGCAACCATCCGTTCTGCACTTATTCCCGGCTGGGGACAGGCTTACAATAAAAAATACTGGAAGATCCCGATTGTATATGCTGCTTTAGGAACAGCAGCAGGTTTTTTTGTATATAACAATAAGGAATATATTTCGTCAAGAGATGCGTACCGCAATCTCATGGATGGTGATGATACAAATAATAATCTCATCGATCCGAAATTCAGCCAGGTTGATCCTGAAGCTGTAAGACAATACAGGATTGCTGTACGGCAGTATGTTGATTATTCTGTTCTTGCATTCCTCGTTTTATGGGGTTTGAATGTGGTGGATGCCACTGTTGACGGGCATTTAAAGGCATTTGAAGTAAGTGAGAATTTATCCATGCATATAAACCCTGCATATAATCCCGTTACAAAACAGGCCAATGTTGGATTGGTCTTTAACTTTGGTAAGAACAGGAGCTCAGCATCAAGGTAAAACACCTGCAGATAATCTTCAACCAAAATTTTAATCAGAATAAGATGAACATAGCACTCATCGGTTACGGAAAAATGGGGAAAGCCATTCATGAAATTGCAAAACAGCGTGGTCATGAAGCTGTGCTCATTATTGATGCAGATAACCTGCACGATCTTACTGCTGAAAATATTTCTAAAGCAGATGTAGCCATTGAATTTACCAGTCCGCATACCGCCCTTGCCAATGTGCTGTTTTGTTTGCAGCATCAAACACCTGTTGTTTGCGGTTCTACAGGATGGCTTGAAAAACTGGATGAAGCTAAACAGGCTGCCGCACAAAATAAAACAGGGTTAATTGTTGCCAGCAATTTCAGTGTAGGTGTAAATATTTTCTTTGAAGTAAATAAACGCCTTGCACAGTTAATGGCGCAACAGGACAGTTATGATGTAACGCTGAAAGAAATTCATCATACCGCCAAAAAAGATGCACCCAGCGGTACAGCTATTACATTAGCAGAACAGGTGCTGGATGCTGTAGAAAGGAAAACAAAATGGGTGAATGATGCAGCAGTTGCTTCTGCTGAGCTTTCCATCATCAGCGAACGCATTGATCCTGCCCCCGGAACACATCATGTAAAATATTCATCTGCTGTTGATGATATTGAAATCATTCATACTGCCCATAGCCGCAGCGGCTTTGCTTTGGGCGCAGTGCTCGCCGGCGAATTCTTAATCGGCAAATCAGGATTCTTTGGAATGAAAGAAGTTCTTAACTTGTAAGCACCATGCTGCTGAAACCCAGGAATTTTCTTTTTAGTTTTCTTTTTTTCTCTTTTTGTCTTTGCAGTAAAGCACAGGACAATACCATTGACCGTCTCCGTACTGTTATTTCTTCTTCTGCAAAAGATGAAGAAAAATTATCTGCCTATATTCAGCTAAGTGGTAAAATCAGCTTTGTAAGTTTTAATGAAACAATTAAAGTTGCGGAACAGGGATTGGAACTTGCGTCCAAACTCAAAGACTCCATGGCGTATGCAGAACTGAGCCGTAACATGGGCGTGTCTTACTATTTTAAAGGCGACTATGAAAAAGCAGCTTCCCTTTATTACACAGCTGCCCGTATTTATGAACAGGCCGGCAAAGAACAACCGCTTGCCTATGTATATAACGACATTGCAAAA
>JBEBHT010000351.1:0-4432 GCA_040081135.1 Lacibacter sp.
TGTTACTGATTTTTTCTTTATAAGCAAAAGGAGTAAAATCGAGTTCGGTTGATGGAGAGATAGTGATGCTTGTTGGGATTTCTACATTATCCAGTCCATCGATCCGCATAATTTCTTCAGCGAGATCAGCCGGAAGTTCAATATCCGGTTTGCTGAAAGGCGGCGACACCCATAACTCATCAATAGAATCTTTAACGATCTCAAAATTCAGTGATTCAAAAATTTTCTTTACTGTATCAGGATGATAATTCTTGCCGCTGATTTTTTTCAGGTAATGATACTTAATAGCGATCTGTGGTTTTTGTTTTGGGTTTGGGTAAACATCCACCAGGTCGCTTGCAATTTCACCACCGCCCAATTCTTTAATCAGTAAAGCAGCACGTTTCAACACATTTACTGTATTGCTGATATCAACACCTTTCTCAAATCTTGTAGCTGCATCTGTACGAAGATTATGACGGAAAGAAGTTTTACGTGTTGTAATGGGATTGAACCATGCACTCTCGAGGAAAATATTCTTTGTTGTTTCTTTTACACCGCTTTTTGTTCCACCGAAAACACCTGCAATACACATGGCTTCTTCTTTATTGCAGATCATCAGGTCTTCGACATTGAGTTTTCTTTCTTTTTCATCCAGTGTAAGAAAGGCAGTTCCTTCAGGTAGGTTCTTTACAATTATTTCTGCGCCTGTAATAGCATCTGCATCAAAAGCATGCAATGGTTGCCCGGTTTCATGCAAAATGTAATTGGTGATATCAACAATATTATTGATCGGTCTTAACCCAATTGCTTTCAATCGCTGCTTCATCCAGTCAGGACTTTCCTTTACAGTTATATTGGCAATACTCACACCTGCATATCGCTGACAGGCTTCTTTATTTTCAATCTTAACCGTAACAGGTAATGTTTTATTATCGGGTTTAAAGTTGTTGCTGAAAGGGGATTTAAGATTGTATTGTTTCTTATCGTGGAAATTGAGATAAGAAATCACATCTCTTGCCACACCCATATGGCTCATCGCATCCATATGATTAGGTGTTAAGCCAATTTCAATAATCCAATCAGTGTAAGGCTTGAAATATTCAGCAGCAGGAATTCCGGTACGGAGATCTTGCTTTAGTACCATGATACCAGCATGACTGTTGCCAAGTCCAATCTCATCTTCAGCGCAGATCATTCCATGGCTTTCAACACCACGAATCTTTGCTTTTTTCATTGTTAATGGTTCACCACTTACCGGGTAGATAGTTGTGCCGATTGTTGCAACCACTACTTTCTGACCAACCGCCACATTCGGAGCGCCACAAACGATCTGCAAAGGTTCAGCAGCACCCACATTTACGGTTGTTAATGTTAACTTATCGGCATCCGGATGTTTTTCGCAGGTAAGTACTTCGCCAATCACCAATCCTTTTAATCCGCCTTTGATTTCTTCGTAGGGTTCTATGCTTTCCACTTCAAGACCAATAGAAGTGAGAATACGGCTTAAACGTTCTGGTTCAACATTCACCGGCAAATACTCATGCAGCCACTTATAACTTATTGTCATTCTGGTTTTACTCTTTAATTCGGAAAGCTGCAAAGATAATTCATTGGATGCTTGATGCACAAAGGACTTTTCACTGCTTTTCTACAGCTGAAAACAGTAACTGTATTGAACAGGCGAAGATTCTTCAGAAAGGTGAGTTTTTCCTTTTTTTGCAAGTGTCTGGAAGCGGCAAAGCCTTACTGTGACTGCATTGAGTGAACTGAAATATGGCTGAAAATCGCTGAAAGTTCATATTGTAATCTGAACCACCCGGCAAAAAAAAAGGGCTAAAATCTTTCTGCACAGAGGGTGTGCAAATACTTAGGGTTTGGGCGAAAAAATAAATTAAATTGAGGATAACAGGCTAGGTTTATGTGAATGAAGCCGGAAAAAAAGTGGATAACCCTGAAATTGCTGTTAATTGCAGTTGAAGAAATTAATGATTGGATTTGTTTTTGCTTGTATTGAATTCTCGATTACATTCGTCACCCTTGTTTCGGTAACAATTACATAACAGATGATTTTGGCAGTAAGGTTGTTTCGGAAAGGGCCCAAAAACCAAACCTTCTATTTTTTAGTAACATGGATTTAGCAAACATTAATAAAGACCGCAAGTCGAAGAGAAAACCGTCTCTTGACCTTTCCACTATGGTTTATGGAAAGGTTCCACCCCAGGCAAAAGAATTGGAAGAAGCAGTACTCGGTGCCGTAATGCTTGAAAAAAGTGCATTCGATACCGTTAGTGAAATTTTAAGGCCTGAATGTTTTTATGTTGATGCTCATCAGCGCATTTTCCGTGCCATGCAGGGACTTACCACCAAAAGCTCACCTATTGATTTACTCACTGTGGTAGAAGAGCTCAAATTAAAAGAAGAACTGGAAATGGTGGGGGGTGCATATTTTGTAACCCGTTTAACCAATACAGTTGTCTCCACTGCCAATATTGAAGCACATGCAAGAATCATTCTGCAAAAATTCCTGCAGCGTGAATTGATCCGCATCAGCGGTGAAACTATTGGTGACGCTTATGAAGAAAGCACTGATGTATTTGATTTGCTCGATGATGCAGAAAGCAAACTGTTTGAAATTACCAATAACTATCTCCGCAAGAATTTTGATTCGTTCGATAATGTGCTGATCAAAACCATTCAGCGTATTGAGGACATGCGGAATAAGGATGAAGATGTAACAGGTGTTCCTACAGGTTTCCCAACAATGGATAAAGTAACCTACGGATGGCAGCCAACGGATCTTGTGATTCTTGCGGCACGACCTTCAGTTGGTAAAACAGCATTTGCGTTGAACCTTGCCCGTAATGCTGCATTGCACCCAACAAAACCAACAGGAGTTGCTTTCTTTTCTTTGGAGATGAGTGCAGGTCAGTTGGTACAACGTATTCTTTCGGCTGAAAGTGAAATTATGCTGGAAAAAATTTCCCGTGGTAAACTCGAAGATCATGAGGTACAGCAATTATATAAAAAGGGAATTGAACGCTTAGCTAAAGCACCGATCTATATTGATGACAGTGCGGCTTTAAATATTTTTGAATTACGTGCCAAAGCCCGTCGTCTTGTTAACAAGCACAATGTTGGATTGATCCTGATCGATTACCTGCAGTTGATGAGTGGAGCAGGAGGAAATAAAAATACCAACCGTGAACAGGAAATCAGTAATATTTCAAGAAACTTAAAAGGACTTGCAAAAGAGTTGGGTATTCCAATTATTGCACTGTCTCAGTTAAGTCGTGAAGTGGAGAAAAGAAAAGACGGAAACAAGATGCCGCAGTTGAGTGATCTCCGTGAATCGGGTGCCATTGAACAGGATGCGGATATGGTTATGTTCCTGTACCGTCCGGAATATTATGATATCACTTCCAATGAATTTGGTGAAAGTAACCGTGGTGAAACCCATGTACGTATTGCCAAACACAGAAACGGTCAGCTGGAAACAATCAAGCTTCGTGCATTGCTGCATATTCAGAAATTTGTAGAAGATGATTCGTCTGATATGGGCGGTGGAGCATTACCCGGCGGTGGAAACTGGAAGCCAATTCCGCAGGATGATGGTCCGAAAGTATTTGTGCAGAAAGGAAGCAAAATGAATGATATGAATTTTGATGAAGAAACGCCTTTTTAAAACAGAATAATCAAATAGTTCATGGAGAACGAATCTTAGATTTGTTCTCCATTTGTTTTTATGACATATCCATTTTTTTATACCGGCGATTTAGATGCATCATCAACCATCATTACTTTGAATGAAGAAACATCAAAGCATGTGGTGCAGGTACTGCGTATGAAAGAAGCTGAAGAATTAAATCTCACTGACGGGAAAGGAAATTTGCTCACAGCTGAAATCACCAATGCACATAAAAGAAGTTGTGTTGTTCGGACGAAAGCTGCAAGCTTTAAGCCTCAAGCTGTAAAGAAAGTTTCCATTGCCATTTCACTGGTAAAAAATACAAGCCGATTTGAATGGTTTTTAGAAAAGGCAACCGAGATAGGTGTAACAGAAATTATTCCTTTGCTCTGTGAACGTACAGAGCGTCAGCATTTTCGTTACGACCGTATGAATGGAATATTGGTGAGTGCCATGCTGCAAAGCCAGCAGACATGGTTGCCGTTGCTTCACGAGCCCAAAAAATTTGATGAGTATATCCGTCAAACGGGGACGACAGATGGGGAGTATAAATTCATTGCGCACTGTATTGATGAAGGTCGTCAATCATTATCAAACATCCTGAACGGAGTCGAGGGACAAATCAAGTCATCTTTAAATCGAACTATTCTTATTGGTCCCGAGGGTGATTTCACTCCAAATGAAATTGAACTGGCTTTACAACATCATTTTATTCCTGTAACTCTTGGTGAAACCAGATTACGAACAGAAACTGCAGGAGTTGCG
>JBEBHT010000038.1:0-18492 GCA_040081135.1 Lacibacter sp.
CCGTTATCCGCACCAGTTAAGCGGCGGACAAAAACAACGGGTGATGATTGCAATGGCTATGAGCTGTAATCCATCTTTATTAATTGCTGATGAACCAACAACAGCATTGGATGTAACGGTACAGAAAACTATCCTGCAACTTATCAAAGAACTGCAGCAGGAAACAGGCATGGGCGTTTTGTTTATTACGCATGATCTTGGTGTGGTACATGATATTGCCGATAAAATTGTAGTGATGTACAAAGGTGAAATTGTGGAGCAGGGAACAGTACATGAAATTTTTCATCAACCCCAACATCCCTATACAAAAGCATTGCTCGCCTGCCGGCCGGCACTGCATCCAAAAGGAAAACGGTTACCGGTGGTGAGTGATTTTCTTCAAGTGGAAAGTGGAAAGTGGAAAGTGGAAAGTGAAGAACTTCAAACTTCAAATCTCAAACCTCAAACAGATAACCCGCTTTTAAAAGTTGAGAATCTCAACGTCTGGTTTCCGGAACAAAAGAAACTCTTCGGCAAATCATCTACCTATATCAAAGCAGTAAATGATGTAAGCTTTGAAGTGTATAATGGCGAAACATTGGGACTTGTTGGCGAAAGCGGTTGCGGCAAAACAACTTTGGGAAGAGCTTTACTTCGTTTGGTTGATGCAACATCTGGAAGCATTTTATTAAACGGTGAAAATATTCTCAGCAAATCAATGGCTGCTTTCAAACAGCAGCGCAAAGATCTGCAGATCGTTTTCCAGGACCCCTACTCCTCTCTCAACCCACGCATGAGCATTGGCGATGCAATTGCAGAACCGATGCTGGTTCACGGTTTACAGCATAACAGAAAACAGGCAAAGGAAAAAGTAATTGAATTACTGGAGAAAGTAAATCTCACGGCCGCTCAATTCAACCGGTATCCGCATGAATTCAGTGGAGGTCAACGGCAGCGCATTGTTATTGCCAGGGCATTGGCACTTCATCCTTCTTTTATTGTTTGGGATGAATCTGTTTCCGCACTCGATGTAAGTGTACAGGCACAGGTGCTGAACCTGCTCAACGATCTCAAAAAAGAATTCGGCTTCACCTCTATTTTCATTTCTCATGATCTTTCCGTGGTGCGTTATATCTGCGACAGGATCATTGTTATGAACAAGGGCTGTATTGAAGAAATGGGCCGGGCCGATGATATTTACTATCGTCCGCAAACGGATTACACCAGGCAATTACTGGCTGCAATCCCCGGCATTACCAGCCCGGTGGGTTAAGCGTGGATAAGTTTCCCCGAATTTGGCCTTAATTCCCTACCTTTGCCCGCATTAAAAAGTAACAGGTTCAAGCCCGGTGCTGTAAGACGGGGTTTGGAAGGGCTTTCTGATATACACCCCAACGCTGCGTTTGTATCTGTTACCAAAATCTTTTTTACGCAGTATGAAATTATCCCAGTTTACTTTTGATCTTCCTCTCAACCTCATTGCTCAGAATCCAACAAAAAAACGTGAAGACAGCCGTTTAATGGTTGTTCACCGTAAAACAGGCCAAATCGAAAACCGTACGTTTCGTGATATCATGGAGTACTTCGACGATAAGGATACATTTGTTGTAAATAACACAAAGGTATTTCCTGCCCGTATGTATGGACGTAAGGAAAAAACAGGCGCCAAGATTGAAGTGTTTCTTCTCCGTGAACTCAATAAGCAGAACCGTTTATGGGATGTGATTGTTGACCCCGCAAGAAAGATCCGTGTTGGTAATAAATTATATTTTGGAGAAACTGAAGACCTGGTTGCTGAAGTAATTGACAACACTACTTCACGTGGACGTACTATTCGATTCCTGTTTGAAGGAACAGATGAAGAGTTCCGCACAGTGTTGTACAACATGGGCGAAACACCTCTTCCAAAATACATCAAGCGCAAACCGGATGATGAAGACCGTGAACGTTACCAAACTGTGTTTGCCAAACATGAAGGCGCTGTTGCAGCACCAACTGCAGGTATGCACTTCAGCCAGGAGCTGATCAAGCGTTTGGAAATTCAGGGTGTACGTTTTGCAGAAGTAACCCTGCACACAGGTTTGGGAACTTTCCGCCCGATTGAAGTGGAAGATCTCAGCAAACATAAAATGGATGCTGAATATTATAAGATCGATGAGTTTGCTTGTAAGATTGTAAACAAAGCGAAGGAAGGCAAGAACCGCATCTGCTCAATTGGTACAACTACCATGCGTGCACTGGAAACATCTTTCACTGCACAGCAGTTATTAAAACCAAGCGAAGGCTGGACCAATATTTTTATTCATCCCCCTTACAATTTTAATATTGCTGATTCATTAGTAACCAACTTCCACCTGCCAAAAACAAGTTTACTGATCATGACCTGTGCATTTGCCGGTTACGATTTAGCAATGGAAGCTTACAAAAAAGCAATTAAAGACAAGTACCGTTTCTTCAGTTATGGAGATGCGATGCTGGTGATATAAAACCCGGAAAGCCCCGGCCCTAAAGGGAGAAATACATTTGTGTAACCAGCTTACAGATTTCTATTAAGCTGTTTTTGCGTCGCACTCTTGTACTGATGATCTTTGATTCATCAGTTTAAGATGTCAGCACTGCAGAATTATTAATAACCTAAAGTCCGACCTCCCTCTCTACCGGAGAGGGAACGAGGGTGAGGCCTTTTATGAGCAAAACAGCAAAAGAATCACAGATAATCATGACAGAGTTGGTTCTGCCCAACGATACAAATACATTTGGAAACTTAATGGGCGGCCGTCTTATGTACTGGATGGATATTGCTTCAGCACTTGCAGCCAGCAAGCATTGCAACTCTCCAGTTGTTACTGCCAGTGTTGATAATATTTCATTTGAAAGTCCAATCAAACTTGGAAATATTGTTCATATAGAAGCGAAAGTATCAAGAGCGTTCAATACATCTATGGAAGTGCATATGCAGGTGTGGAGCGAAGACTTCAATCACCAGAACAGGTATAAAAGCAATGAAGCCTATTATACATTTGTTGCACTTGATGAAGAACGCAAAGTAAGAAAGGTGCCCGAGCTGATTCCTGAAACAGAAGATGAAATTAAATTGTTCGAAGGTGCTTTGCGCCGCAGGCAGTTACGTTTAATTCTTGGGGGGAAAATGAATCCTGATGATGCAGTTGAACTGAAAGCTTTTTTTGTAAAAAATTAATCAGGTTCAAAATCTTCGGGTAACATATTCGCAAGGCGTTCAAAGGCCCAGATACCATCATAATAAATTGCAAGGGGAGTTAAAAGCCTTCCTTTATAATCAAACAGAATAGGCCTTCCCCTTGGCTTTAAAGAAGAAAAGGTTCCTGAATTTGGCTGCCCGGTTAATATCTGTTTCTGCTGTATGTTCTGTTTCAGAGTTGTATTTTTTTTATAGATAACACGCAGCCAGTCGGCAGCATTCAATTCATAAACCTTGTATCCTGAATCAGAATAAAGACAAAGTAAGCTGTCTTCTGTAATTGTTCTGGCGATATTTATTTTTGATGGGCCACTCCTGATTACAATAGAATTGTTTTTTAGAAGGCTGTCTTTTATTGAAATTTTCTTTTCTGTCACCTGTTGAACAGTAAATCCTTCATCGTTCAGGTTCCTTTTTAGAAGGCTGTGAAAAAAATGCTGGGTGCTGCCTTCGTATGTATTGTTTCTCCGGCGCTTCCATCTGCGTTTTTGTTCACCTTCCTTATTCATATCTTCAAAACGTGTATAACCATAGAAATAGGAAAGTCCTGTACTCCGGTTATAATAAAAATCAATAATGGTAAAATGAATAATATATCCCAGCTCAGGATTTTCAATAATGAGTGAAGTATCAGCATAAGCAATTACTTCACTTGTATTGCTGCCTGCGGCAAACTGTACTTTGCTGATGTTTTTTATTTTGCAGCTTTGCGCTGCATTGGTAAACCCCAGCAAATTATCCTTAAATATTTTGAGGTAACGGACTCTCGTTTCGTTGGGAAGAATGAGAAGCTCCCTCATCTGCTTTTCTTTTTTAGAGAGCTGAAAAGTGATTTTAATTCCTCCTGTTGTTATATCTACAGAATAAAGCAATGCTTCAAAGCCAACATAAGAAGCTACCAGTTCATAATGTCCCGGCTGCAACGAACCAATCTGAAACTCGCCGTTATCATCTGTAATTGCTCCTTTCGTAGAATTGTTAATATATACACTGGCATTTTTGAGCGGTGCAAGAGTTTCACCGTCGAGTACTTTGCCCCTGATATAAAATGACTGTGCAACAGCAAGCTGTTGCACAGATATAAAAAATATGAGTAGTAAAAATCGAATCACAGAAGTTACTTATCAACGATCGTCATCAAATGATGCTTGCCTTTCAGCATATACTTTTTGCTTTGTTCAATTGCATCCATAACCTGGTCGAGAATGGTTTCAACGGGAGCATTGTAATCAATTATCATCGGGTCTTTAATGGTTACGGAAAGAATACTTCCACGTTTTTTAAACTTTAATCCTTTTTTATTGAAAGCACGCCAGAAGCCATTGATGACGATGGGTACAACAATTGGTTGATTCTGTTTAATGATGTAAGCAGTTCCTTTACGGCCCGGAGCAAATGGCTTGGTTGTTCCCTGCGGAAAAGTGATAACCCAGCTATCATCAAGAGCCCTTGCAATTTTTCTTGTATCACCCGGATCCAATCCACGCTGTACTTCTTTTCCTTCGGCACGCCAGGTACGTTTTACTGTAATTGCTCCTGCTTTTGCAAACAAACGGGTAAGCCATGTATCTTTCATGGTTTCTGCAGCAGCAACATAATAGATTTTTGTAACAGGGTTCAGTAAGTAATAGGGAATACCGAGTCCTTTATACTTCCCCCATTTTGCGGCAAAGAAAATATGAAGGAACACCATTACATCGGCAAAATAGGTCTGGTGATTACTTACAAATAACACATTCCGTTTGGGAAGGTCTTTTAATTTTTCAGCGCCGTTTACCTGCAGCTTATTAATAAGCGCAACACCGGGATAGGTGATAATCCCAACTATACCGTAAATGATACGACGTGATAAATTCAAATTCTTAATTCTTTCTAAGAAAGTGGACATGGTTAAAGTTGATTGACGTCTGATTCAGGTGCTGCAAGATAACATTTTGGTAACATTCAGAGAATTAATTTCATTTTTTTTCAAAATTAAGAAACCCAGCTTAACAACTAAAAATCACAGGTTTATGAAAAAGTCCCTCTCACTCGTTCTGTTAATGTGTATGCTTCAGGCAGCTATTGCTCAACAGCAACCAACCTGCAATCCATTTCCAAAGACAATTACAGTTTCAGGCACATCTGAAATAGAAATTGTTCCTGATGAAATATATGTACAAGTAGATTTAAGGGAATATAAAAAACGGGGTGAGGAAAAAGTTGAGCTTGAAAAAATAAAAGATGATTTTCTGTTCTATTGTAAGTTAACCGGATTACCGGATTCTGTTATCAGTATTGCATCTTATGAAGGACTCTCTAGTGGGAATTGGTGGAGAAAAAGAAAAAAAGATCCTGAATTATTTGCAACCATCTCCTATCAGATAAAATTCAGCAGTTCAAAATATATGGACGACCTTATCAGCAGGTTAGATGATGAAGCAACTGTTAATTTCAGAATCGTAAAAATCTGGCACAGCAAAATGCCGGAGTACAGAAAACAATTAAAAATTGCTGCTGTTAAAGCTGCTAAAGAAAAAGCACTGTACTTAACAGAGGCGGTAAATGAAAAGATAGCGCAGGCAATTACAATAGAAGAACCGGCAGAGCAGTCATTGTATCAGATAGCAAATCAAACTTCAAACACTACTCTTAATTACAGTTTAAACACAGGCAAAATGAATTCAGATAAAGACCCAAATTCTGTTGACTTTAAAAAGATAAGATTGCAGTTCCAGGTAAATATTATCTATGCTTTACAATAAATGCAATAATTATTTGGAAAGTACCGCAACTTTCTAAATGTTTGCAGTATGCAGTACAAGGCAGTTATTTTTGATATGGATGGGTTACTCATTGACAGTGAACCCTTTTGGGAAGAAGCAGGCAGTGAAACTCTTAACGAATTCGGTAAAGTATTAACACAGGAACAGTATAGTTCTTCAACAGGGTTAAGAACAGAAGAATGGATCACACATTGGTTCCGTTTTTTTGATATTTCTATACAGCATGTAACTGAAGCAACCAATACAATTATTCAAAAAGCCATTGATAAAATTGCTGCTAAGGCCGAACCAATGCCGGGCGTTGACTATATCCTGCATTTCTTTCGTGAACATCATTTCCAGATTGCACTTGCGAGTTCATCACCCATGGAACTGATTGATGTGGTGGTTGATAAGCTGAATATTCGTTCACAGTTCCAGGTTTTTACTTCAGCACAGCACTTAGCTTTTGGCAAACCGCATCCCGAAGTATTTCTGAATTGTGCCGATGAATTGGGAAGATTACCCACAGAATGCATTGTTTTTGAGGATTCATTCAATGGAATGATTGCTGCGAAAGCTGCACGTATGAAATGCGTGGTTGTTCCTTCAGCTGCTGATCATGCTCTTCTAAAATGGAATGCAGCTGATTTGATTTTACCCAGTCTGCAACATTTCACCAAGGAGCATTTAGAGAAATTGTAAAAGTTATTTCCTGTTTAATAAGTTGTAGTCATGTCCTCATCCACACAAATAATAAAATCAGCTTTGCCTTTATATTCTGCTTCCAGTTTATTCACTGATTTTTGAGAAACGGCACTGATGGTTCCATACTTTAATTCAGGCTTTGCTTTTTTGAGGTACCATCCAATGCCTTCATAATTATCAGAATGATAAGAACCGTTGTAATGTATAAACAATGATCCTTCCTTGTAATTCTTTAAAATAAAATGACTCATTGTAGCGTCTTTGATTGCCTGTGCTTTTGGAAGATTCGGTGTTACATGTTCACCCATCATCTTCAGCATTGCTTTGTAGCCGGGCAATTCTGCATCATAAGAAACAGGCAATGGAGCAATCCACATTTTTTGATTCTCCGGTAATGTATCCAGCACTTCAAATCCACCTTTTGCAACCCTTGATGCATAAATGCGGGGAACGTTTGTTGCAACAAATACAAGCTTATTTGTTTTGGCATACTTCACCAATGGTGCATAGTCTGTAGGATAATTCTTCCATAATCTTGCATCCTTTGCTAATTGCTTATCATCAATTTCGCCGGCAACAAACTGACTGAGTGCTGTTTGGTTATCAGCTTCAAACATTTCAGCGCCTAGAATAAGATTTCTTGTTTTACCCAAGTCCTGCGTTAACTCCAGCTGCAGCCAGTGAATGATTGGATTGTTATGAAATTCTCCAAACAGCACAATATCTTTCTCCTTAAGTTTCTTCAGCATCTTTTCATAAGAAACTTTCTTACCCTTTGCATCAAAAATCTGGTAAGCCTGTTTTTTCTGGGCAGTTAAATGAAGCATTGAACAAAAGAAGACCAACAACAGCAGAAATTGTTTCATAAAGTTTTATTTAAACGCATTAAATCCTGTTACATCCATTCCTGTTATTAATAAATGAATATCATGAGTTCCTTCATAAGTTATCACACTTTCCAGGTTCATCATGTGCCGCATGACAGGATACTCACCTGTAATACCCATACCGCCCAGCATCTGTCTTGCATCACGGCAAATATTCGTTGCAATTTCACAACTGTTACGTTTTGCCATACTCACCTGCTGCGGTGTTGCTCTTCCTTCACTCATCAATACACCCAGCCGCCAGTTTAATAATTGTGCTTTGGTAATTTCTGTAACCATTTCAGCCAGTTTCTTTTGCTGTAACTGAAAAGCACCAATTGGTTTATCGAATTGAATACGCTCCTTACTGTAACGCAAAGCCGCATCATAACAATCCATCGCCGCACCAATTACTCCCCATGCAATACCATAACGGGCTTTTGTTAAACATCCCAGCGGACCTTTCAATCCCTGTACGTTTGGTAAAATATTTTCTTTGGGAACTTTTACATTATCGAATACCAGTTCACCGGTTGCACTTGCCCGTAAGCTCCACTTGCCATGTGTTGTTGGTGTAGAGAATCCTTCCATTCCTCTTTCAACAATCACTCCTCTTACAATGCCTTCTTCATCTTTTGCCCAAACAACTGCTACATGTGAATATGGTGCATTGCTGATCCACATTTTTGCACCATTCAATATCACATGATCACCCGCATCTTTAATATTTGTGAGCATACTGCTGGGATCACTGCCATGATTGGGTTCAGTTAAACCAAAACAGCCCAGCCATTCACCGTTTGCAAGTTTAGGTAAGAAACGCATACGCTGCTCTTCATTGCCATAAGCATAAATGGGAAACATCACCAACGATCCCTGCACACTTGCAGTAGAACGCACACCACTATCACCACGTTCCAGTTCCTGCATCATTAAACCGTAACTGATATAATCCAAACCACCGCCGCCGTATTGTTCCGGCACTGTTGGACCGAAACATCCAAGTTCACCCATCTGTTTTACAATCTGTACAGGAAACTCTGCTTTCTGTGCATACTCTTCAATGATGGGAGAAATTTCTTTTTTCACATAGGCACGAACCGTATCTCGGATCATGATATGTTCTTCTGTTAGCAACTCATCTACCTGGAAATAATCGGGGCTTTGGAAAAGGTCTTGTTTTACTGACATAACTAAGCATCGTTTTAAGATGGGGCAAATGTACGAATGGAGCAGCCACGACAGGGAAAAAGTTGTACTTTTCTGATTGCAAAAACTTCTTTATGAAACAAATGACCATCCTTGCTGCTGCATTATTATTCGTAAGTATTTCCTTTGCCCAGCAAAAAACAGAAAAGATGGAAGACCAGATACGGCAGTACTGGTTTGTTATGCTGCTGAAAGGAAATAACCGCACACATGATTCTACAACAGCAGCCAAAATACAGGAAGGACATATGGCCAATATCACTAAACTGTATTACGAAGGGAAATTAAAAGTAGCGGGACCCTTTGGTGATAATGGCAACTGGCTGGGTATTTTTATTTTCGATTGTAAAACAAAAGAAGAAGTGGAACAACTGCTGAAAACTGATCCTGCAGTTTCATCAGGAAGATTAGCTTATGATATCAGGCCATGGTGGACAGCACCCACAGGAAATTTTAAACCGGGAGTGCCGGAGAAAAAAGAATAAACAAATCATACCCATGTACAAACGCCCATTTTTTTTCTTTCTGCTAACCATTGTTTTTACAAACACAGCTTTTATGCAAACCAAATCATTCAGGTATTTAGCTTTAGGTGATTCTTACACCATTGGTGAAAGTGTTGCATTGAATAAAAACTTTCCTAACCAAACTGTTGCACTGTTACGAAAAGAAAAGATTTCCATTGAAGATCCTGCCATCATTGCCAAAACAGGATGGACAACAGATGAACTGCAGGAAATGCTGAACCGCACAAGACTGCAGATACCTTTTGATTTTGTAACCCTGCTCATTGGCGTAAATAATCAATACCGTGGAAGAAGTACAGAAGAATATACTGAACAGTTTACAAAACTTCTTCAACAGGCTATTGGATATGCGGGCGAAAAACCAAATCATGTAATTGTATTAAGTATTCCCGACTGGGGCGTTACTCCATTTGCTGAAGGAAGAGACAGAGCCAAAATTGCGAAAGAGATTGATGCGTTCAACGCCATCAATGAAAAAATATCAAAACAATACAAAGTTCATTATATCAACATTACCGCATTTACAAGGGAAGCTGCAACTGATAAAACATTGGTTACAAAAGATGGATTGCATCCATCAGCAAAAGATTACGGGAGATGGGCGGAGAAGGTGAAAGAAATTATGATGAAAGAGTTGAAGTAACCCCGTCAGCGGTTGCAAACCCTGACAGCGGTTAAGAAGGAAAATTATTTTAAATACCCCTTCATCTCAAACTGGTACTGCTCTGCAATAACCTTTGCTTCATCATCAAAATCTTCTTTTCCACTTGCATAGATCACAGCACGGCTTGCATTTACCAATAGCCCACAATCTTTATTAGAAGCTTTTTCAGAAATATCTTTCAAACTTCCGCCCTGTGCGCCAACACCGGGAACCAGTAAAAAATGATCAGGAATCATTTCACGGATATTCACAAATTCTTCTGCCTGTGTGGCACCAACAACAAACATTAAATTATCAGGAGTTCCCCATTTAGAAACTGTACGTAACACTTTTTCATACAGATATTCAGCACGCAAATGCTGTTCACCATTTTCGCTTTGCAGCTGTTTCAGTTCAAAATCATTGGCTCCTTTGTTGGATGTTAAGCCCAATACAATGGCCCACTTGCCTTCATATTCCAGGAAAGGACGCACACTGTCTTCACCCATATAAGGTGCAACAGTAATAGCATCAAAATTCATGGTTTCAAAAAATGCTTTGGCATATTGAGTGGAAGTGTTGCCAATATCACCACGCTTGGCATCCGCAATTTTAAAATGTGTAGAGGGAATATAATTCACCGTTCGTTCCATTGCCTCCCATCCTTTCAAACCCATTGCTTCATAAAAAGCAGTGTTGATCTTATAACTTACACAATGCGGAAGCGTAGCATTAATGATGGCCTTGTTGAATTCAAAAACAGCATCGGGATGCGATTGCAGGTGTTTGGGAATTTTTGTGAGGTCGGTGTCTAAGCCAACACAGAGATAGGATTGCTTCTGAAAAATTTGTTCAACGAGTTGCTGCCTTGTCATGCGGCGAAGATAGAAAAAGTGTACGAAGTAAGATGTACGATGTACGGCAGTAAAAAATTTCCAATCTCCAATTCTTTAATGAGCGAGGATAGACTTCAACGCTTCTCCAAACTTCCAGACTTCTTCAAATGTATTGTACAGGGGAACAGGAGCTAAACGAATCACAGAAGGTTCACGCCAGTCAACATAAAACCCCTGCTTCATCAGTTCAGTATAAATTTCATTTCCACGCTGCATCATATTCATACTTACCTGGCAACCATGTTCAGTTTCTTTTCGTGGAGTTATAAATTCAATGACAGGTTGTTTTTGCGATGCATTTACTTCATCGAGGATAAACCACACATAAGCGGTGAGCAATTTTCGTTTCGTATTGATCTTTTCCCAACCGGCTTCTTCCACCAATTCCAATGCTGCACGGTGACTTGCATAGAGCAGCATCGCAGGTGTACCCAACTGCCAGCCTTCTGCTGACTGCATTGGCTTAAAGCCTTTCTCCATTTTAAATCGTGTTGCTTTTTCATAGCCCCACCAGCCTGCAAAGCGATTCATGGTTTCATCCTTATGATAACGTTCATGCACATACACAGCCGCCACTGCACCCGGACCGGAGTTGAGATATTTATAACTGCACCAGCAGGCAAAGTCAACATGCCAGTCGTGTAATTTCAATTCAATATTACCGGCAGCATGTGCCAGATCAAATCCAACTTTTGCGCCTGCCTGTTGAGCCAGTTGCGTGATGGTTTGCATATCAAACACCTGACCGCTGTAATAATTAATTCCGCCAAACAATACCAATGCTAACTCTTCCCTGTGCTGCACAATGATCTGCAATAAATCTTCATTGCGGATTGTATGCTCCCCTGCTCTTGGTTTTATTTCAATGATGGCATCAGCAGGATCAAACCCATGATGCTTTACATGTGTTTCCATCATGTACTGATCACTGGGAAATGCTTTTGCCTCACATAATATTTTATACCGTTTTCCCTGCGGTCGGTAAAAACTCACAAGCATTAAATGCAGGTTTACCGATAAATTATTCATTACCGATAATTCATGTGGCAAACAACCAACAATTTTGCTGAGAGGTTTTGTAAGTTGATCATGATAATCCATCCACGGTTCATCCGCACCGAAGAATGCTTCCACTCCATGTGCTGCCCAGTCATTCATGATGGTTTGAATAGAATCCTTTGTATGCTTGGGTTGAAGTCCTAATGAATTTCCGAGGAAGTATACTTTCTCTTTTCCGTTTTCTGCCGGAATAATAAACTGCTGACGAAATGATTTTAACGGATCGTCCTGATCCAACTTTTGAGCAAAAGCAAGTGTTGATTGAAACTGCATATATTGTTTTGGTCTGACGCCCTCGTCGGACCTATAGTATTTACTTTCATCTCCCGTCAGACGAGGGCGTCCGACGGTGTTTAAAACAAGTTTGGATAATCGCTGATCATTCCATCAACGCCCATTTTCTTTAACCGTTCGATTTCTTCTTTGGTATTCACCGTCCATGGAATGATTTTAATCTTCCGTTCATGGCAATACTTGATCAACGTTTCATTTACCAATGAATAAGCCGGACTGTAAACAGTTGGCACAAAACCCAGTGCTTCGATTTGCTTTTCAATTCCACGCTTGTCAAAATCTTCTATCAGCATAGCTGTTTTAATAGATGGATAATGCTCATGCAGGTATTGTAATGTTCTGAAATCGAAAGACTGAATAATGACATGATCTTCCAGTTCTTTTTCTTTGATTACTTCCATCAGTAATTCAACAAACTCATCCGGTTTAGGATGATACAAATTATCGCCAATGGGCAAACACTTGGTTTCAATATTAAAATATGGATGAGGCCGGCGGCTCATGGTCATGTAATGAGCAACAGTATCAAACAATTCACGCAGTAATGGTTTGTATGCCTTTATTTTTTTCTGTTGTTGGAAACGTGGGTGAGGACGCATCCCCACATCAAATTTTTTGACTTCTGAATAAGTCATCTGGTAAATGTTCAAACTTTTTTCTTCAGCTTCCGTTACCGGTTCTCCATTTGGCTTTGTTGCAATTTCATGATTGAAAAATGGTTCATGCGAAACAACCAGCTGTTTATCTTTTGTAACAACTACATCCAGTTCCAGTGTAGTAACACCTAAACCTAATGCAGTTATCATGGCTGGGATTGTATTTTCCGGCATTAATCCACGGCAGCCACGATGGCCCTGTTTATCAAAGTTTGTTTGCATGGTTAAAGAATCATTAACTTGATCTATCGGGGTTACTAAAGCAGTACCTGCAGACTTTGTTGATCTGCAAAACGCAAAGAAAAGAATGAGCAGAAAGAAATAAATGTTTTTCATTACAGCAAATTACAATTGATCATAAATATCTTTTCTATGTCCAATTTCTCTGACATCAACCAGTAAAATCACTTCCTCGATTGCGTAAATAATTCTGTAATCGCCATGACGGATACGCCATAAATTCTTATACCCTTTTAATTTCTTACAACCTGCCGGCCGGGGATTATTTTGGAGCGTTTCTAATAAAGTAATAATAGATTTTGTGATACTATTGGGCAGGCGGGCAAGACTTTTTTCAGCTGACCTTGTTAATACAACTGAATACTTTTTCATTTCAGTTTACCTTTCTTTTTAAGATTACTGATCACTTTTGAAAGCGGTATCCGTTCTTCATCTTTTTTCGATTCAGCAATGATACCATCAAGTAAATCTTCTATCTCTTCATCATACTTTTCGAGCACTTTCATTTCAATTTGTACTGCTACTTTATTATTATGTTCATCAGTAACATATTTTACACCTTTCATAAATATCTGTTTAGTATTTAAAATTACCCTTTTATTCTGGATTTCACTGCCCGAATACTTTTGATTTGCGTTCTTCCATCAGCTTTGCTATCTCAGCTGCATCAGCACCTTCTGCTTTTAATTTCTCTGTTATGTGCTCATAACTTTCTTCATCACGGTTCTGGCTGAGCTTAAACACATGTTCCACAGAACTTACTTCAATTTCAAATGCAACAATTGCTTTCAGCAATGGCAGTTTGTATTCATCCGTTAAATTATCAAATATGGTTGATGAATGCGGATTCTGATGTTCATAGTGCAGGCTCAGTTTTCGTAATGCATCTGCCAATCCATTTTCATCAAGAAAAGAAAGTCTTCCTCTTGCATGTACACTGATATAATTCCATGTACTTGCCTGGTGAGGATCTTTGTACCAGGTTGCACTTACATAGGTATGCGGACCTGTGAACACAACCAGTACATCCGGGTTCTTTTCAAATGCAGTTTGATGATCCTGTTTCCGCATCATATGCCCCAGCAGAAACATTTTGCCATCCCTTTCTTCAAAGAGCAAAGGAATTTGGGTGGCAACTGAACGTCCATCTGCATTGCCAATCAGCATAGCAAATGGATGCTGCTTCATGAATTCTATGACTACAGCCTGATCGGGTTCTTTAAAATGTGAAAGGTTGTACATGAATCTAAGTTAAGATAAGAGATTGAAAGAGGAAAAAGAGGATGAACCGCAAAGGCACAAAGGCGGGAAGTTGGTGCCAGGACGTTGCAAACGTCAGACACCTGAGAGAAAAAGACTGCACGCAGAGAGACGGAGGACGCAGAGGAAAAAATAAGGCGGACAAAGCCCGCCCTATCAAATTCATTTCTGTTTCTTACTTGCTTCTTGTAAACAGATTAACAATGGCCAGTATTACTATAGCACCCAGCGCACCTGTTAAGATAGCTCCTATCCAGCCTGTACCAAAACTGATTCCCAGTTTTCCCAAGAGCCAATAACCAACAAAGCTTCCAAGAATACCGACAACAATATTGCCGATCAAACCAAGTCCGCCTCCTTTAAAGATCTGGCTGCCCAGCCAACCGGCAATTGCTCCAATTAAAAGTGTTGCGATGATATGCATACAATGTTTTTAAGTGATACAATGAAAATGTTTACTGCTTTTAAACATACAACATCATTCCATTATTTGCAATGTATTTTTAGTTCATTGATAACAGAACGCTGAAGTGAGTGACACAACAAAGATGCCAGCTGCACAAAAGCCGGTAACACAAAAATTCTTTTACGCCAGTATTTCCAGCGTTTTCGTTGCAGGCATTTCAGCATTACGCATGGCAATACTTCTTACAGCAGCTGATGCAAAATCCTGGAAAGCTTTTTTGGTAATCGCTTCATCGCCTGCCATTACAGGTGTGCCATAATCGCCACCTTCACGAATACTTTGTACCAATGGAATCTGTCCGAGGAAATTCAATTCAAATTCATCAGCCAAACGTTTGCCACCGTCTTTTCCAAAAATGTAATATTTATTGTTGGGTAGTTCAGCCGGAGTGAAATAAGCCATGTTCTCCACCAAACCAATGATGGGAACTTTGATCTGTGCCTGTCCAAACATTGCCACTGCTTTCTTTGCATCAGCCAATGCAATATCCTGCGGAGTGGTAACAACGATCGCTCCTGTTACCGGAACTGTTTGTACAAGCGTTAAATGAATATCACCTGTGCCGGGAGGCATATCAATTACTAAGTAATCTAAATCTCCCCACAATACATCTGTTACAAATTGTTTAATGGCACTGCTGGCCATCGGTCCACGCCAAACAATGGCATCTTTTTCATTTACCAGCAATCCAATGCTCATAAATTTGATTCCGAATTTTTCCATGGGAACAATCATTCCCTTTCCATCAACTTCCTGCATTTTCGGACGTTCCCCCCTTACACCAAACATCATGGGAACAGACGGACCGTAAATATCAGCATCCATTAAACCAACTTTTGCTCCGCCCTGCGCCAGTGCAATGGCAAGGTTGGCACTCACTGTGCTCTTCCCTACTCCGCCTTTACCACTCACTACGGCAATGATGTTCCTTACATTCGGCAATACCGATTTTGGGTCCTTCCGGTTACTGCTTGTGTTGGAAGTAAAATTCACAATCACCACGGCATCCTTATTCACCAATAATTCAATGGCGTTGGTTGCTGCACGACCCATCATGTCCTTCATGGGACAGGCGGGAGTGGTTAATACAATCGTGAAAGACACTTTATTACCATCAATTACAATGTCTTTGATCATATTCAGCGTAACGAGGTCTTTTCCGAGGTCGGGTTCCTGTACATTACTCAAAGCCTGCAGCACTTGTTCCTTTGTCATATTCGTATTATTTGTTAAAAGAGAGAATTAAGAGTGCAAAATTAACCATTGAACCCTTTCATTTAATGAGTGAAATCATGTTTTCCACTATTTTTGATGCTGATGAAGAAATTTCTACTCCTCGGTATTGTCATTTCATTGCTTGCACCCTTTGCTGCAAAGGCCCAGTTTGAATCATTTAAGGATTCGGTTGTACAGTTATATGGTGTGGTGATGACTGCCGATAGCCTTCGTGGACTCCCTTCCGTAACAGTAAAGCTCCGCAATCAGAATCGTGGCACTTATACCAACGAACAGGGCGTGTTCAGCCTGGTGGTGCTGAAAGGCGATGTTATTGAATTTACCAGTGTTGGTTTTAAACCAAAAGTTGTTACCATACCCACCAATCTTGAAGGAAATGCATTCAGCATTATACAGCTGATGGTGGTTGATACTGTTTATTTACCTGCAACGATTATTAAAGCCCGGCCAAGAAGAGAACAGTTTGAACGGGATTTTGTAAACGCTGATGTACCGGCCGATAAAATTGAAGTGGCCCGGCAGAATACCTTAACCGCACAATCAAGGATTCTGCAACAATCATTACCGAGAGATGGTGGTGAAAATTCAAGAAATGTGCATCGACAGTTTGCACAGCAACAATCTTACAGCGGACAGTACCGACCGCAGAATATCTTTAACCCAATTGCCTGGAACGAATTTATACAGGCATGGAAACGGGGCGATTTTAAAAAGAAAAATTAGAACTGATTGCAGCCACAAAGACTCTAAGGCTCAAAGTTCGCAAAGGAAAACGAATACAACAGATTCCTTCTTTTTCGATAGTGACTCAGTTTGAAAACTGTAATACGAAGTTATTTTGTTTCAGCGATCTCTGCTCCCCTGCGTGAAATTTTGACACGCCGAGATAAAGAGAGCGCAGAGTTGGTTAAAATCTCTCAAACTGACACGCCACTTCTTTTTCTCATTTTATATTTGGAGAGATTTTTAGTGCCGCTTCGTGACTTTGCGCCTTAGTGGCAATTTTCTTTTTTCCTTTCTACCCAAAACCTGTAGCTATATTTTACAACCCATCATTTGGCAAACAAATGATCTGGGTTATTCACTTCTCTGATTGCCGTCTCCCAAATTCTATCTTTTCCTTTCATATATTGCATACAATAAAATGTAATTTTTATGAAACAGATTGCTGTTATAGGTGCAGGTACCATGGGAAATGGAATTGCACATGTATTTGCTCAAACAGGATTTACAGTAACATTGATTGATGTAAATCCCGGCCAGTTAGATAAAGCAATGGCTGCCATCAATAAAAACCTTGACCGCCAGGTTACAAAAGGCATTCTTACCGAAGAACAAAAACAAAGCACGTTAAAAAATATTACCACAACACATGATCTGCTTGCAGGTGTAAGTAAAGCTGAACTGATTGTGGAAGCTGCAACAGAAAATGTGGAGCTGAAGCTGGACATTTTTGAAGAGCTCGACAAAGCAGCGCCTGTAGGATGTATTCTTGCTACCAACACATCTTCTATTTCCATTACAAAGATTGCAGCAGTAACCAAGCGTGCAGACATGGTGATTGGAATGCACTTCATGAATCCTGTACCTGTTATGAAATTAGTGGAGATCATTAATGGCTATGCAACAAAAAAAGAAGTAACCGATAAAATTGTTGAGTTGAGTATACAGCTTGGTAAAGTTCCCTGTGTGGTGAATGATTATCCCGGCTTTATTGCCAACCGCATTTTAATGCCGATGATCAACGAAGCTATTTACAGTTTGTATGAAGGTGTTGCCGGCGTAGAAGAAATTGATACGGTGATGAAACTTGGTATGGCCCACCCGATGGGGCCTTTGCAGTTAGCTGATTTTATTGGACTGGATGTTTGTCTCTCTATTTTAAAAGTATTGCAGGATGGATTTGGCAATCCAAAATATGCACCATGTCCATTACTGGTGAATATGGTTACAGCCGGAAAACTGGGTGTGAAAAATGGTGAAGGATTTTATACCTATGTGGCGGGAAATAAAGAGTTGGTGGCGAGTAAGAGTTTCAGGAAATAAAGCAGAATACGACAATCTTTATGATTCTTTATAAATACTTAAATACAGAACGTACTGATCTACTTAAAACAAAGAATATTAGGTTTACACAACCAAAATTTCTTGATGATGTTTTTGAAGGACGTCCAAATTTAAAAAGATTATCAACTACCGAGGCAGAAAATAAATTTATCGAAGATGATTATCTTGAATGGAAGAAATCAGAACTACCAAAAATCCTAAATCAAACAGGTATTGACTTTAACGAAAATCTAGTTACAGGGTCTGAGTGGGATTTATTCTTTAAAAATGTATATGAGGAATCTAAAAAAATAATTTTTCAAGTACTTACTTCAGATGAAAAGACTACAATAAAACCCCTTGCAGAATCCATTTATAATGCAGTAAATAAATATTTTGGGGTTCTTTGCTTAGCTCAAGAATCTAACAATTCACTGATGTGG